>JARGGF010000780.1 GCA_029210905.1 Bacteroidales bacterium
TGTTTCAGCCGCGGTTCTACAATATTCTCCATTATATATCAGGCTTTTATATCTAATATCAACGTTTGAACTCATGGATGATTTTATGGCTTTAAACCAATTTAAATCATGTTCAACTGCAACTACATTTTTTGTTCTTGTTGCGAACCAGATTGTCGAATTTCCAGATCCAAATTCAAATATTTTCATTTGATTATTGAGTCTACCCGATAAAAAATCAATTGCAGAATATGAGTACCAAGGAATAGGAGCACCCTTTTTGTCAATGGACTTTTTCGCATAAAAACTTTTATACCAGCCATATTCGTCAAGTATTCCTCTATATGATAATTGCAATATTCCTGCTAATCTTAAAAATCTAAGCAGTGACCAAAAATTTTTACGCATTTGAAAAAATATATTAATTTGCTGAAAACTAAGGAGACTATAAAATAATTTTATCTTTGTTGTTAAAAATTTTTATTTAGGGTGCAAATGTCAGTTATTTTTTTCATAAAATGAAAAATAATCTAATTTGAAATTGATGAACATTGCAATTTAATATTCAGTTAGGAATGTGGCAAAATACTTATAATAGAAGATGATTTATTGACTTATTCAATAAAAACAAATTTGACATAAATATTAAATATTATTAATAAAATGAGTGTTAAAGTTACTGCCCCAGTCGCTTTATTTGTATATAACAGGTTAGATCATTTAAAGCTCTCCATAGCGTCCTTACAGGAAAATCCACTAGCTTGGGCGAGCGACCTTTATCTTTTTTCCGATGGGCCAAAAGATGATGAAGATATTGATAGAGTCTTGAAAGTGAGGGAATTCATTCAATCAATATCGGGATTTAAAGAGATATATATTTTCGAAAATGAAAAAAATCAGGGCCTTGCTAATTCAATAATTAATGGAATTTCGGTGGTTTTGCAAGAGCATGATAAGATAATTGTTTTGGAAGATGATCTTCTGGTTAGTAGCGATTTTCTACAATATATGAATGAGGCCCTTGATTTTTATGAAGATAAAAATGAAGTATTCTCAATTTCAGCATATTGCGCTCCTTTTAAATTAAATAATTTTGAACAAGATACCTTCTTTTTCTCCAGGATCAATTCCTGGGGATGGGCTAGCTGGAGGAACAGACTGGATAATGTTGATTGGGAAGTCAAGGATTTTAATGATTTTATAAAAAATAAAAAGCTGAGGAAAGAATTTAATCTGGGAGGGAAGGATCTTACAACCATGTTGCTTAAATATAAAACAGGGATAATTGATTCATGGGCTATTCGATTTAATTATGCTTGCTTTAAACAGAAGAAACTTAATTTATACCCAACCAATTCTAAAATACTTAATTTGGGGATTGATAATAGTGGGACGAATACAAAAAAAACAAAGAAATTTGATACTTATCTTAAACATAATAAGGTGAGCTTTTTTAACGAGGTCAAAGAAGATCTAATTATCAGGGAGCTTTATAGTAACTTTTTGAGTCCGAGCATTTTTAGACAATTGATTAACAAGTATAAGATATTGAAATACATTAAAAGGATGAATAAATAAACTCACTTTACTTAGAATCATTTTAAACAACCCCCCAAAACTCAAAAAAAATGCTCTAATCTTTTGTCAAATAAAAAAAATACTACTTTTGCATCTTTAATTTTAAAAAAATAAATTATGGCTTACGTTATTGATAAAGAATTATGTACTGCATGTGGCGCTTGTATTGACGAATGTCCGGTTGATGCTATTTCTGAAGGTGATGTTTATTCAATTAATCCTGATGAGTGTACTGACTGTGGCGCTTGTGCAGATGTTTGTCCGGTTGAAGCTATCAGCCCGGCTGATTAAGCTGGATAAAATATCTTTTAGAAGCCCCTCTTTGGGGCTTTTTTTTTATAAGCTCAGGGGTTAAAAATTAATAAATATTTGGCCAACAGTAAAATTGAATCTATTTTAGTAGAATAAATATTCATCTAAAAAATACTACAATATGTTCGAGGCTAATATCTATTCAAATAGGCGTGCTGCCTTAAAAAAACAGGTAACTTCAGGTATTATTTTATTACCGGGAAACACTGAAGCATCATATAATTATCCGGCAAATACTTTTCATTATCGTCAGGATAGTAATTTTCTTTATTTTTTCGGACTTAATATTCCGGACTTATTTGGGATAATTGATGTAGATGCGGATAAGGATTACATTTTTGGAAATGATTTTGAAATTGGCGATATTATATGGATGGGACCTCAACCATCAGTTAAAGAATTAGCTGCAAAAGCCGCAGTTGAAAATACAGAAAAACTTTCATCATTAGCTGATTTTCTTGCAAAAGCCATAGCAAAAGGTCAAAAAATACACATCGTTCCCCAATATCGTGCAAAAACTGTCATGCAACTCGCAGATTTACTGGAAGTAAGACATAACGAGGTTACAGGCTTTGTTTCAGAGGAACTTATAAAAGGGATTGTTAGCCTTCGCTCGATTAAGGATGAATTTGAAATTGCTGAAATAGAAAAAGCAATAGAAACTGCTTACCTGATGCATACTACCTCAATGAAAATGGCAATGCCTGGGGTTGTTGAGCAGGAAATTGCCGGAAGGATTGAAGGGATTGCTCTTTCGGGAGGCGGACCTGTCTCATTCCCTGTTATTTTAAGCATGAATGGTGAAACGCTTCATAATCACAACCATAGCAACATACTTGAATTAGGTAGAATGATGGTTACTGATGCCGGTAGTGAAACTTCTATGAATTATTGCAGCGATATTACCAGAACCGTGCCGGTAGGAGGAAAATTCAATCAGAGACAAAAAGAAGTATATGAAACCGTATTAAGGGCAAACACCGTTGTCACCGAAAATTGCAAGCCTGGTGTTTTTTATCGTGATATGCATTTTTTGGCTGCTAAAACTATTGTTAGTGGCTTGAAGGACATTGGTTTAATGAAAGGTGATATTGATGCTGCTGTTGCTGAAGGTGCACATGCTTTGTTTATGCCACATGGATTAGGGCACATGATGGGATTAGATGTGCATGACATGGAAGGTCTTGGAGAAAACTATGTTGGGTATGATGATGAAATTAAGAGAAGCACACAATTTGGACTTGCTTTTTTACGTTTAGCAAGGAGATTACAGAAAGGATTTGTAATCACCAATGAACCAGGTATTTATTTTATACCGGCTCTTATTGATATTTGGAGAAAAGAAAA
>JARGGF010000781.1 GCA_029210905.1 Bacteroidales bacterium
GATGTATACATCAATTATTACCATAAAGAAAATACCAACAAAGCTAAATTGACAGGTTTTGAATTACAGTTTGCAATTCAGCTAAAAAGTAACATCAGCCTTATAGGCCGTATGTTTTATACTTTCGGTGAAGACATTACAAACCAAAGTCCTATGCGCCGGATTCCACCAATGAATGGTTTTGCTGCAATAAAGTGGAATAAAAATAAACAGTTTTGGCTAAACTTAGAATACCAATTTGCATCCAGGCAAGACAGCTTGTCAAATGGAGATATCGATGACGACAGAATTGCACCAGGAGGGACACCAGCCTGGAATGTTTTCAACATTACTACTGGTTCGCAAATTAACAAATGGGTACGGATCAATGCCGGATTAAATAATATTTTTGATGAAGCCTACCGGACGCATGGTTCAGGGGTGGATGCCTATGGAAGGTACCTTTGGATTAGTCTCAACCTTGGTAAATATCTATAAAACAAAAGATTAGTCTATAAGGCTAAGTTCTAAAAATTATAGCAAAAATTGAATATTTAACATTAGACCTACTAAAAGATTTTTTTTAACAAAAAATTCTTTGCCCACGGCTGATTGATGAGCTTGTCGAATCACAGCCATGGGTAAAGAAATAGATGGAATTTGGCTTTAGCCGAACAATTTTTTTCTATAAAATTAAAATAAACAATATTTGGGTTTAAGTTCGGCTAAAGCCGGATTCTTTGTCATATTTCAACCCACTAGCTAGCGCCTCCGCAGAGTAACTTTAGCGCTCGCGGAAAGCCAGTGGCAACTTAATTATCTTTATAACAATTTGAAATTGCGGTAGTAATTAGAACTTAGCCGTATTTATTAATTTACGGTTATTCTTTTTATCTGTATCAGGAATTCTATCGTTCCCCAGTGTTATTTCATTAATTTTTTTAGCTGTTCTGTGTTTTATAAGAACCTCAGTATTTCCCAGTTTCCAAACCTTTGCCGATTTATTTATTTGTTCAGAGGATCCATCGCTATATTTAATGGTGAGTACTAACGCCACCGGCAACCCACCTATATTTTCTATGCTTATCTCCCAATCCTCATAATAATTTTTGATCTCATTAACTGCCAAATCGGGATAAGCCATTTCGAAGAACCAGGGTCTCCAGAACCAACCAAGATCCTCTTTGGCAACATCATTAAAAGTGAAGAAAAAGTCGTAGGGGGTTGGGTATTTTCCATTCCATCTATGAATATACTCCTGTAAAGATTTCAGGAATAATTCTCTACCCAATAAATCCTGCAAGGCGCGATAAGCCAACTCCGGACGGTAATAACTGCCAACATAATACTCATAACCTTTTATAAAATGTGAGGGTACCATCATAGGCATCTCTAAACCAGTTCCTGCATAATAACTGTATACATTTGCAGCTTGCACAGCCTGATTGTTATATCTCACCTGCTGTTCCTGAAATTCGGTCGGCAGGAATTGCGCCCATCCTTCATCCATCCAGGAGAATCTTTCCTGATTGATCCCCACATAAAAGGGAAAATAGGTATGTGCTATTTCGTGAGATGTTAAATTTAGGGTGGCACTTTTTCCCAAACAGGAGCGGTCATTCACCATCATGGGAAACTCCATGCCTCCGCCTCCATTAAAAACAGTCATTCGGGGATAAGGAAATGGCACCCCTGGCATTGAATCAGATAAATAGCTGATAGTTTTCTTGCTTATTTCCGCAACATCATAAAAATCAAGCGATTGTTTATCATATGCAGTTTGAATAAAAGTTTCTCTATTATTTTCTTTATCAACTACTAACGAAAGTCCATCCCATAAATAATGATCACTTGTGGCAAATGAAAAATCTGTAACATTTTCAGCTGTAAAATGCCAGGTGTTTTCTGTGGCCTGGGTTGTAATTTGCTCATCCAAATCTTTTGAATGGATGATATGCACAACATTTTCAGACTCTAATGCCTTTTGATATCTTTTTAAATATTTCTCATTTAAAAGCTCAGCTGGATTTTGCCAAATCCCTGTAGCCCAAACTATTTGTTTTGCCGGCAAGGTAATCTTTACATCAAAATCGGCATAGGCGGAATAAAATTCATGCAAACCATCATAGTCTATTTCATCCCAGCCAAAAACATCATCATACACAGCAATTTGGGGATACCAGTAACCTACAAACCATGTATTTTCACCGTACTTGCCTATGCGAATCTGGCTTTTAGCCTCAATAGTACACTCCCATTCTATCACCAATTCTAATTCCTTATCAGGCCAAAGTGGAACCGGTAGTGAGATTGAAAGTGTTGTACCATCATAATTGCAAGCGCTTCCATAAGGCTCAATTTCAGTATTATTGATGCTGATTTTTTTTATTATTACGCCGGAATGCAAATCATCAATTTCCACTTTTCTGTCTCGGGCATTACCCTTTTTGAACAAATTAGGATATAAATTTATCAGCAAATCATAAAGCGTATTTGGACTATTGTTTTTATATTTTACAAGTTCTTTACCTTCAATTTCACCTAATTCAGGATCAAAATTTACATTAATTACATAACTCACCTTGTTTTGCCAATATACAGGACCAGGTTTACCATCAAGCGATCTTGTTTGTTTTCTAATTGCATTCTGGACTTCACGAAAAACAAATAAAGAATTTTGCTGTGCAAAAAGACTAATTGAGAAAAAAAAGGTTAAGATAAGAAAACAGATACGTCGATTTTTCATAACTATATTCTAATTGAATAGTGAATAAATCAAATGCATAGGTTCTGAAAACCAGCTAAATTACATTTTTTTAGCAGCTTCTTAATTGACAAATCTATCGCCTTCTATAGCTGTAATGGTCATAATTTAATCTTTGCATTTTCAATAAGTAGTTTCAAATCTAATTAAAAATCGAATGTTAACTGCAAAGGTTTTGAAGAATTATCATCTGAGACGAAATTTGATACGGAGACACCCAATAATCTTACTTTATATCCACTTAGGTCAAGTTTATTAAAAATTTCAGTAGTACAATCCCATAACAATTCGTAACTATCTATTTCTGAGGCGAATGTCTTACTTCTGGTGATTTGCTTAAAATCCTCAAATTTAATTTTTATGGTTAGTGTTCTGCCATATGATTTAGCTCTTTCAATCCTGCCATATAGAACCCTGGCAATTTGTTCCAATTGCTCTATCATTTCAGAAATATCTCCGAGATCTGTCTC
>JARGGF010000782.1 GCA_029210905.1 Bacteroidales bacterium
CTGATCCCATATCTTCAATGAAATTGCAAGAAGATTCTAAGATCCATTTCCATCCTTCAGATGCTATCCATTTATCAGTTCTCCTGATTTGAAATGTTTCACCTGCTTCATTATAGTTGCACCGGAAAAATCAAAAAACCCCTCCATTCAAATTAAACCCATAACCGGTGCAACCAGAGAATGGAGGGGAAAAACCTTTATCAATCACCGAAACCTGTGGATTAAATCAAAAAGAGTTCCGGGTTCCGGAAGAACGGTTTTCTGTGTGTTATTTTTTGCCTTTTACCAGGGTAATTTCACCGGTCCAGTGGTGGAAAGAGTTGGCCGGGTAAGAGTCCCTGTTATAATCGTCAGTCCAGCCGCTGCCGGTTGCCCCTTCAAATTTGCCAGTTCCTCCTGTAATTTCCCAGGGATCTGTAAAATATGAATTCACATCTTCCGGGTGGTGATCCAAACGTCCATCCATTACTTGACCTTTTACATAAACAAACAAACTGTCGCCGTTTGCAGCAACAAAATACGCTTTTATGTAACCAGATGGTCCGGGATAAATACCGGAAGCCCAGTCACAACAAAACTCAAAATGATGTGTGAAATTTCCCAAATGAGTGGCATTTCCTCCTCCTTCGCCATAAACCATCATCCAAAATTGTCCTTCATCAGGATTCCAAACTCCACATATTGGATCCGGACCGGTTTCGTCTAAATAAGTATTGACAAAATCGGCTTTAAAGGGCAGGGTAACCTCAACCTGTGCTTTTTTCAATTCGGGGATTTCATTTTCGATAAACTCATCGTTTTTGTTGCAACCGGCAATCAGTATGAGCACAGCCATTAAGAAGAAAATATTAAATAGTGCTTTCATGATATTGATTTTTAAAGTTTACAATCTTTTAAGCTATAGTTGTTTTTTGGCTTTATAAGTAATTGTTACGTGTCCATTGGGCGTAATTACTTGCTTCCATTTCCAAATATCAGATACTCCTTCAGATACAATAGCGCTATTAGATATTGGCGGCATTTCGCCCCAAATGTTGCCATAATCAGGATCCCAGTAACCGACAATAACACCGTGATACACTTCTAAACCGTTTCCGCTTGGGGTAATAACCGTAAGATAATCTAGTTCAACAATTGCCCAAATTGTTTCACCATCAAGTTCATAATCTACATAGAAATAACCGTCTCCCTTAGTTACTTCTGCTTGCGCATTTGCCTGAGAAATGCCAACAAAACATGTTAGTACAATGGCTACGAATAAAAATACTTTTGCTTTCATTTTATTAAATTTTTAAGTTAAGCAATGCGGATTTTAAATGATTTAATCCGTGTACAAGTTCTTGAAATTCAGCAAACAAAACCTATCAATCATGTGGTATTGCATGTAAACATGTTTGTAAGTTTTAGATTATGTTGCTAAATGGATGTATTGTTGAGGTATGTTGATTGTATAAGACAGATTCTGCTAATAATCGTCAGCCAGATTCATCTTTCGCAGTAATGCTATAAAACGTGGATCTGTTTTGAGATCTCTGAGAAATGGATCGTCTTTGATCCTGACACAAGCGGCTTCCTTTTCAAAGGACTTCTCCAGACAGATTATAGCCGAGTCTTTTTTGTTTATAAGCGCATATAATTCAGCGAGAGCCAACTCAGGCAGATCGTCAATATTCGTAATTTTCTTGTAAGTATTGATAACAAAGTCAATAAAACCCTCCTTGCCGGCGTCCTTGTATATCTTTTCAATAAAGTTGGCATTAACATTTGGATATTGTATATTCCATATCCTGGCGTAAGCTTCGACAGCCTCCTGCATTCTATCCTGAAGAAGCCAGACCTTAAAATTCCTCCAGTAATAAGCTTCTTCTTCTTTATTGAGATAAAATAATTTATTGGATTCTACCAATGCTTTATCATACCTACCTTCCCTAACATAATAAAAGCAACTATGCCATAACAAATTCGGGTAGTTGGGATTTAAAATGAGAGCCTTATCAATATACTGGCGTGCCATTTCTCTGTTTCCAATAATATCCATATACTCTGAATATAATTTATATGCCCTCATGTAATTGGGATTAATTTTCAACGCTCTTTTTAACTCCTTTTCCGCCTGATCCCAGTCATAATCGAAATAAGTTGCAATTCCACCCAAAGTTGCATGTGCTTCAGCTAGATTATTATCAATTTTCAAAGCTTTAAATGCGAAGGCCCTGCTCTTTGGAATGCCCGTTTCTCTGGGAAGAAAACCATACCAGGTACTTGTTACATAAGAATCAGCCAGACCTGCATAAGCCAGGCAAAAACCCGAATCAAGAGTAAGCGCGTGATTATATAAATCAATACTTTTTTCAAAATTCTCCTTCGTCCGTAACTGGTAGTAAAAGCGACCCTCCAGATAAAGCTTATACGCTTCTCTGTTTTCAGTGTAAATTTTCTCAACCTGTTCTTTTTCCTGAGGTGATAGAATGATTTCAAGTTGGTCGGCTATTTGTCCGGAAACCTCAGTGATAAAGGGAAGAATTTCTGTTAAGTCTTTGTCGAAATGATTTGCCCAAATGTGTTTATCTTCCTTTGCACTAATTAACTGAACATTTACCCTGATTTTTTCGTCCTCCGGGAGAATACTTCCTTCCAAAAAGTATTCTACATCCATTTCTTTCGCAACTTCTCTGGCAGTCAATTTTTCGTTGCCGATTTTTTCGGAAGAGATCCTGGATTTCACAACCAAACCATCAACATAAGAAAGACGGGTTAATATATCTTCCATTATTCCATCTGCTATGTATTGTATTTCAGGATTATTGCTGAGATTTTTCAACGGGAGGATAGCGATGGATTTCGGTGTATTGCCCGGATCATTTTTTGATTGGCTGTTTGAAAGCGTATGATATGCAAAGAAGGACCCTAAAAGTGCAATTATGACAACAGCTGCTACCGGCAGTTTTGAAGAATGCCTGATTACTTTTTTCCCCTCTGTTGAGTTTACCTCACTTCCTTCTTTTACTGAACTGGATTCCACTTCAGCATGATTTTTTGCTGCCCCCGGGGCAAAACCAAAATGCTTGTGAAAACAATTATTAAAATATGCAGGACTGCTAAAACCCACTTTATATGAAACTTCCGAAACATTCAGTTCAGTATGTTGTAAAAGTTCCATTGCTTTGTTCAGTCGTATTTCTCTAATAAACTGACTGGCTGATTTTT
>JARGGF010000783.1 GCA_029210905.1 Bacteroidales bacterium
TTGTTGTTTTTAAAACACGCCTCTACTTCGTCAAGGCTTGAACTTACTTTGTTTTTAACTTCCATTTCAATTAAGCCATCTGTATAACACAATAGTTTCGTGTTATTTTTAAGTTCAATAAATCCTTCTGCTATTGTTTCAATTGTATCCATCATTCCTAGTCCGATACATCCTCTTTTAAGATAGGAAAGTTCCTTTGTTTTTTTGTCGTAAAGAATTGGCGGATTGTGTCCTGCATTTATATAACGGATTTCATTTGTCTCCAGATTAAATCTTGCAATAAAAAGTGTGATAAATTTTTCGCCATGCACACTATTTATAATTCTTTCGTTTAAAATAGTAATTACATCAGTAAGGTGAATTGACGAAACAAATAAGGCTCTTAAATTTGCCTGAAAATTTGACATTAACAATGCCGCTGACATTCCCTTCCCTGATACATCGGCAATACAAAATGCAATTTCCTTTTCATTCAGTTCGAATATATCATAATAATCACCACCAACCTCATAATGAGGAAGATAAAACCCCTCGACATCAATTTTAGGATGCCCTGGAAATTTACTAAGATCAGGTACAAGCATGGTTTGCATTTCAGAAGCCAATTCCATTTCTTTTTGCATTTTCTCTCTCTCAAGATTTTCTTTAAATAGCCGTTTATTTTCGATGGCCACAATTACAATATTTGTAAGGGTCTGAACAAACTGCATGTGTTTAATAGTAGGGCTGATACCTTCATTTTCATCATCAATATCACCAACTAAAACAAAGGCGAGGGGGCGCTTGTTATGAACAATAGGTAAAATGATGTCAAATTCTCTGATGGCAGGATTATCATACTCCGAAGTTGAACTAATTTCCTGATTTTGAATCAGATCATTTTCTACGCTGATACTTAAATATTTTTCACCTGAAATTCCTGAAACGAGTATGCAGTCCCATCCATGATTATTCGCAAACATTAGCACTTTGCCGATATTTAGCCGCCATCTAAGCAGTTTCTCGTACTTTAATAAGAGTTCATCGGTTGGCAGATTTTGATTAATAGCCAGGGTAAACTCAAGTAAGGTGCGAAGCTTAAAATTGCAAAATTCTAATCGGTTTAGTGATGCTTTCGATCTCATTTATATTTTAATCAATTACTAGCCCCGGTATGTTTCCGGGGAATATATCTATTTTACTCTTTCCGAATAGGAGTTGTCACGTGTATCTATTTTTATTTTGTCACCTGTATTTACAAACAAAGGTACATTAATTTCCGCCCCTGTTTCTACAGTTGCAGATTTTAATGCCGAGGAAGAAGCAGTATCGCCTTTTAATCCTGGTTCAGTATAGGTTATTTCCATAACTACAAATGGAGGCAACTCACATGTAAGCGCAGTTTCAGTATCTGCATGAAATACAACCTCAACTTCCTGGCCTTCTTTTAATAGTTTAGAATTGCTTATAAGGTTTTCGTCTATAGGTATTTGTTCAAAATTTTCAAGATTCATAAAATGATAACCCATATCATCTTTATATAGAAATTGATAGGGGCGTCTTTCAATTCGTGCCACATTTACTTTAACTCCCGAGTTAAATGTGTTTTCAATAACTCTTCCGGTAGTTAAACTTTTGAGCTTGGTACGCACAAATGCAGCACCTTTTCCTGGTTTTACGTGCTGAAACTGGACAATAGTAAATAAATCATTATTAAACTCAAGGCATAATCCGTTTTTAAAATCCGCTGTCGTTGCCATAATAAATTCTTTGTTTTTTTAAAATTAGTGCAAGCAAAAATAATAAAACTAATTAATAACTCAACAAGTTATAGCTGATTTGCATATAATAATCAGAAATATTGTGGTTGTTTAACTTGTCTAAACATGGCGTGGATTGATTTTGTAGTTTTGTTCTCATTATTTTTTTATATATTTGTTTCCATTAGACCTAATCCAATTTTTCAAATTAAAAAGTTATGAATGAGGAAGTTGAACTAGTACTCGAGGTAGCAGATGAAAAAATGCAACATGCTATCGATCACCTTGAAAAGGCCTTAATAAAAATAAGGGCCGGAAAAGCAAATCCTTCTATGCTAAACAGCATTTATGTCGATTATTATGGCACTAATACTCCATTAAACCAGGTGGCCAATGTAGGAACATCGGATGCCCGAACCATTGTAATACAACCATGGGAAAAACAAATGATTGGCCCAATAGAAAAAGCAATTATGGCTGCAAATCTTGGTTTTAATCCTGATAACAATGGAGAGGTAATCAGGATCAACATCCCTATGCTTACCGAAGACAGAAGAGCTTCATTGGTTAAGCAGGTCAAAGCTGAGGGAGAAGACACAAAGATAAGCCTAAGAACTGCGCGTAGAGACTCAATTGAAGAACTAAAAAAGATGCAGAAAGATGGCCTTTCGGAAGATATGGAAAAAACAGCCGAAGATAAAGTGCAGAAACTAATAGACAAATATTATGAGAAAGTAGAATTAATGGTGGCTGTAAAGGAAAAGGATATTATGACAATTTAGCAATACCTAAAACCAACAATTATACATTTTTAAAAGAGGAGTTATGTTCTAAACTCCTCTTTTTTAGTTAAATATGTCATCTTTCAAGGCAGAAGTTTCATGCATCGCATAACAATACAGACAGGAGTAACCACACGAGTTATATCTTCCAATATCTTTACTTGGGATGCAAGAACAGTATTTTCTTTGACCTTTATCTTTCAGCTGATTTGTTACCACTAATCTTTCCAGAAAATTTTTTATATCATAATTATGTGGAAAATTTTTAACAATAAGTTCATTATCAATGCACTTATTTGGAGAAATGCCAAACTGAGATAAATCTAAAGATTCTGCACAGGTAGAAATTCTCAGTGAGTAGTTTTTATTAATAGTTGCTAATTTACTGGCAAATAGTTTTTTGTCTTCACTAAATAATTCAAAAAGTTCCGTATTGTTTTTTTTAAATTTACGCTGAACCTTTTTGTAATTAGTGTCAACAAAAGAAAATACAAGTTGGTCAGTATATTTATGTAACTTTTGAGCAAGTTTTTCTATTTTTTCAATTACCAAATCGATGGAATGATGATGATTTAATATAACGGGATCGAAACGCCAAATAATGTTTTCTTTGCCAACATTTGCTGACAGTTTAATGAAGTTATCAATCCTTGATTCCAGATTTGGTAAATGTTTTTCAAAAC
>JARGGF010000784.1 GCA_029210905.1 Bacteroidales bacterium
AGCAATTAAGGAGAGAAGGGCCGATGCCAATACAAGCCGCATGGTTTCAGCATCTTTATTTGGCGTTTGCAGATAAGAATAAATTGCCAGTGGAAGTGTCTGCGTTTCGCCCGGTATATTTCCGGCAAAAGTGATAGTGGCACCAAACTCGCCCATGCAGCGGGCAAAAGAAAGTACCAGTCCGCTCATAATTCCGGGAAAAGCGAGCGGCATACTGACTTTCAAAAAGCTTTGCCAGAAATTGTTACCAAGTATCATTGAGGCAGTTTCCAATTGCTGATCGATCATTTCAAAAGCTGTTTTGACTGATCGAAGTGCCAATGGAAACGAAACAGCCATTGAAGCCAGTAATGCCGCCGCAAAACTAAAAGCAATGCGAATATCAAAAAGTTCAAATAAAATATTTCCAAGGATGCCTTTTACACCAAAAATCATCAGCAAAAGATAGCCAATGGTAACTGGTGGAAGAACCAGTGGAATGTGTAAAATGCCTTCGAGTATAATCTTTCCAAAAAATTGTTTTCGTGCTAATAACCAGCCAAATACAAGCACAAAAGGCAGATTAAATAGCGTGGCCAACAATGCAACTTTTAATGACAAGAAGATGATATGTAGCTCGTTGATGTTCAAGGCAATAAAGCGTTAGTAATAGTTCTTTAAAGAATAAAATTTTAAGTAGATCCGATTATTTTATGTGCATTGCTATTTAACATTAAATCCATAATGCTTGAATATTTCCTTTGCTTTTGGGGTTGATATAAATTCGTAAAATAATCTGGCATCCTTATTATTAACATCAGTAAGCCCTGCCGACAGTACAATTGGTGAGTGCAAACTATCAGCCATGGTTTCTAAAACCTTAACTTTTTGCGAAGCATAAGCATCTGTTTTGTAAACAATTGCATATTCTGCCTCACCCATTTCAGCTAAAATTAGTGCCGCACGAACATCTTTTGTAAATAGTATGTTGGCTTGAACCGAATCAAAAATACCCAGGCATTCCAAGGTTTGTTTTGCATATTTGCCTGCAGGAACGTGATCCGGATTCCCAATAGCAATCTTTTGCCCTTTGTTAATCTGTTTGGGTAAAGTTGAGAGATTAACATTTAAGGTGGAATCAGATTTTGAACCAACCAACACCAATTCATTACTTGCAATTTTTTTATTGCAAGAATCACAAAGCAGTTGGTTTTCAACTAAATAATCTATCCATTTTGTATTGGCTGAAAAAATTAATGATGCCTTGGCACCTTGTTCAATTTGTCTTGCCAGGGTGCCGGAGGATGCAACATTTATTTCACTTTGAATACCTGTTTCCTGCTCAATAACTTTGGCAATGCTATCAACAATTTCCGATAAACTTCCAGCAACTAACAAGCTAATACTTTTATTATCATGTTGTTGACTGCAAGAATGGAAAATAAGAGTAAACAGTAATGATACAATTTTTATATGTCTTGATTTAAGCAGATTCAAGCAAGGTGTGCGCATGTGTAAATACTTTAAGTTGTTCAACTGCTACCATTATATTCTCCATCTCTTCTTTCGAAGGTATTTTTTTTGTAAAATCGTCCAACGAACAGATATAAAGATAATCATCGACTTTGGCCAGGTGCTTTTGAATAATTACATCCAGTTTAAAATGCTCTTCGGTTTCTTTTAAAAGATGTTTAATTACGTGATTTAGAGGCATAATACCCTTACTCATCAACAGCCCAACCAGATATTTTTCTATTGACATGGTAAGTATATTAAATATCAGCTCTGTATTAAATTTGGAATCCTTGTAAAACGCTTTTCTTGCTGAATTATAATAAGAATCAGCGCCTTTTATCATACTATCATATCCTTTTATTTCCATATTTTTTAGAAATTAATCTGTTATAATGTATTTTTCGGCAATTCCACCTTCTTCCAACGCCTCCAAAATTTCATCAATTTCTTCTTCGCCTTTTACGCCGCCATACCATAAATTATTGGGCTGGATAACCATTACGGGTCCTTGCTGACAAACATTTAAACATGCTGTGGTGGTAACGGTGGCATCAAGGCCGCGATCGGCGCATTCTTCGGCTGTATATTGTAATAAATCTGAGGCACCTTTTTTATTGCAGGCACCTTGTGCATCGCCTGCAACACGGTATGAATTGCAGAACAGAATTAAAAAATCGGGTTTTTTCATAATATATAATATTTATTAATTAGAATTTAGAACTTAGATAATAGAATTTAGATATTTGATATCAATTTCGTTTAGTTTAGCTTTTAAAACACTGTGAGTTATTTAGTTAATTACACACTGCTAAATACTTTTTCGAGTTTTCCTTCAAATTCTATAATGTTTATTCCCTTTTCCTGCAATTGCGCTGCCGGAACATTACCTATTTTTACCGTACAAAGAATTTCACAATCTTTTATTTTCTGATACACCAAATCCAGTTTGTTGGGATTGTAATTGTGGTTATCTTCTTCGGAACAATATCCTATGCTATTGCGCTTTTCAATAAATTTGGGAACTGGTGCTACCAACTCGTATATATAAAATTGGGTAGCCCTGCCAAAATGCTTGTCAACATTTTTTCCGTCGGATGATGTAATTGCTATTTTCATAATTCCAAGAAATTAGTAATTAGATATTAGAACTTAGACATAAATAAAGCTAAACTGGAAAACCACACCTCTTTATGTCCTTGATTATTAAAAGGTTGTTAATCAATGTTCAAAGTTTCAATGCTCTTTTTTTAATATCGGATTTCGATTTAATATTTCAGAAGTTTTTGCATTACGCACAGCCCTGGGCATCGCCTCTGCAACTTTCGCCACATTTCATCATATCGGACTTTTTTAGTGTCCGCAATGGTGTATTTTTATAAACAGCATCGAGCCCGGTATCAATTAAACCAGTCATTTGAATTACCTGAATACCAGAAGATTGTAGCACTTCTGTTGGATTTTTACCAGCCCCACCCGTTAAAATAGCCCTGCAATCAGCAAATGTTTTGCTAAGTTCAATCCATCTAAAATCGCCTTTCCCTGGCTCGGGTGTGGGCCTTTGCTCAATGAGTTTATAACCGTTTTTTGTTTGTTCGAAAACATAGAGCGTTTTTGCTTCTCCCAAATGCTGATTAACCAACATTCCTTCATAGGTGGCAACAGCAACGTGATGCCTGTTTTGGCCTTCAAATATTTCTTGTTTT
>JARGGF010000785.1 GCA_029210905.1 Bacteroidales bacterium
TCCGCGTGCCGCTGAAGCTTTAGCGGAGGCGCAAGGCTTGCCGAAGGCGATGCACAAATGCACCAAATAACACAAAAATGTTAATTATCAATGTATTGCATTTTGTGTAATTTGTTGTTTTTTAGAATTTGTGGCAAAAAAATCACTTTTTAGACACCCTCAAGTAACTTTCAGATGTTCTTCAGGTATTATGATACCTTGAAGAAGAAAATAAATATAACATACTGATTTAAAATAAGATATCTGTTTTTTTATCTTTTTATTCCAAACTCTACCCGCCGATTTTTTAGCCTGCCTGTTTGGCTGTCATTGGGTGCAATAGGATTAGCCGGTCCAAAACCGATGGTGAATACCCTGTTTTCGCTTATTCCTTTTTCTACAATATAGCGCTTACATGCATTTACCCGCTCAAGTGATAATTGGATGTTTTCCTGTTCGTCGCCTTCACTGGAAGTAAATCCTGATAATTCAATCTTAATTTCTTCGTTTTTTTTCATGAAATCAACCAGTAAATCCAGTTCTTTATATGAATCAGGAGTGAGTTCGGTACTTGCAGCTGCAAACTGAACTTTGTTAAGGTTAATCTGTTCTTCGTCAGTTATTTTATTTCCATTAAAATCGAGTGTAATTTCTTCGCCAAGGCAAAATTCCAAAATTTCAGGTTCGGCGTCCGCAACTACATCTATAACATTATATTGCGATTGATGATTAGCCGCACTTACTTTTACAACATAATAGCCCGCCGGTACATTTTTGATGCTGAACTTACCGTTTTCATCTGACTTAAAACTACCAAAACCCCTTATCTCAACAGAGGCATTTTTTAGTTCTTCATCAGTAACACAACTGTATACATTTCCGTTTATTTCACCCGAATACGCAATTTTAGGATTGATGATTAAGCGCACAAAATCTATTGCAAAACCATCAGCTGATGCTGTGTAAGGATCGTCAATGTATAATTTAAAAGTATCCTTTTTTAGTTCGGGTAATAGGTACGCAGGAATTTTTACACTCACCAGTTTGCCTACAGGGCCAGTTTGATCAACTTTATTCAGGATTGCATTTAATTCTTTAAATTCGATACCATTAACACGCGAGCTAAACCGGGAACAAAATGTAGGAGCTTGGAAATCATCAATAAATACCTGGAGTATAGCTTCTTTAACAGATGCATTATTGATTGAATGTAAAGGAATTTTAACAATTTGTGGCCTTGTAAGAACCGGGTCGTAAGAATTGGAATATCCGTCGCTACCGCACTGTGTATACTTCCCTTTGTAGCTTGAAGGTAATAAAATCCTATCCATACCGGCTACGTCATTTGGATTCATATCCCACGGAAAGTTGTGAGAATTGGTTGTACCTCCCTTAAAAGGATTAAACCCGTCTTCCCATCCAAATCCCAGGTTGTCAACATCGCCTATGCGAATAAGATATTCGCCCTCTGAACTGTTTTTCAATAACACATAATTTTCAGACCACTCACTGTCAACTTCGTTTTGAGCTATTATTGCGCTGTACGTCGTTATTAATAAAAAAATCAAATAGTATTTTTTCATTTGCCGTTAAATTAAGTTAATAAAATTAGATTAAAAATGTGAGAAAATTTTAGCCCGAATAATTTAGATACGAATGAAAAAAGTTCATACGTTTCATGAATAAAAGGCTCAGGAAAAATTTATAACACTTGCAAAGATTTTTGGCTAAATTTACCAACAAATTTAAACGATCTTTTATAGAGAATATCACCTTTAGTCAATTCAATACAAAATCTCGTCAACAAATCGAATCGATTTTTGTTTCGAAGCTTAATTGCCTGTTATTTTTTCAAGGGTTATTTGAAGGGTAGTTCGACAGGCTAGCGCAAAGCAGCATTCTATGAATTGGTATATGGTACAGCACTGCTATACTTGTGACGCTCTATTCAACTAATTCGCCCAATAAAGTAGCTGAAGAACAATCATTTACCTTCACCATTACGTAATCACCAATTTGACAATCCTTTTTATCAAAAACAATCACTTTGTTTTGTGAATTTCTACCAAACAGCCTGTTTTCTGATTTCTTAGAAACCCCTTCGATTAATACTTCAAAAGTTTTTCCCACATCTTTTTGGTTACTTTCTAATGAAAGTCTGTTCTGCAATGTAATAATTTCATCCAGCCTTTTACTTTTTACTTCGTCAGGTACATCATCCTCAAATTTTCTGGCAGCAAAAGTATTTGGCCTTTCAGAATATTTAAACATGTATGCATAATCAAATCCAACCCACTCCATTAATGAAAGAGTATCCTTATGATCCGCATCTGTCTCGGTACAAAAACCAGTTATAAAATCGGATGAGATGGCACAATCAGGTACAATCCGTTTTATCGCACTGATTCTGTCCATATACCACTCCCTGGTATAACCACGCTTCATTTTATTAAGTATAGCCGAGCTTCCGGATTGCACAGGCAGGTGAATATAATTGCAGATATTTTTGTATTTGGCAATAGTGTGGAGTACTTCATCTGTCATATCCTGAGGATATGATGTAGAAAAACGAACCCTTAGCTCCGGGCTCAATAAGGCTGTCATTTCCAACAACTTGGCGAAATTCACTTCTCCTTTGTTCCAATTGTATTTATCTACATTTTGTCCAAGTAAGATCACTTCTTTGTAACCATTGTCAATCAGTTCCTGAACTTCGCGCAAAATGGTCTCGGGCTCTCTGCTCCGCTCCCGCCCTCTTGTGAAAGGGACCACGCAGTAGGCACACATATTATCACAACCCCGCATAATTGAAACAAATGAAGATACGCCATTTTTGTCCAGACGAACCGGGCTGATTTCTGCATAAGTTTCTTCACGCGACAAAAGTACGTTAATGGCTTTTTGTCCACTTTCAGCCTGTTCAACTAATTTAGGAAGTTCCCTATAGGCATCAGGCCCAACTACAATATCTACCAGCTTTTCTTTTTCCAGCAAATCTTCCTTTAATCGCTCAGCCATACAGCCTATAATGCCAACCAGCATGCCCTTGTTTTTTTTCTTTAGGTGCTTGAATTCATTCAATCGGTTAAAAATCCTCTGTTCGGCATTATCCCGGATAGAACATGTGTTGATTAATATTAAATCAGAATCTTTATAATCATCAGTCAGGGCAAAACCCTGCTTGTTTAATATAGAAACCACCACCTCACTGTC
>JARGGF010000786.1 GCA_029210905.1 Bacteroidales bacterium
TTATTTAAAATCAGATACAGTTAATAAAATTGAAATTGAAGCCGGCGAAAAACTCATTCCAAATATAACATCAGAAGTTAAACAAGGCGTATTGACTATCAGGGATTTAAATGCTTGTGGCTTTATAAAAGGTTATGAGTCTAAAAATATTTTCATTTCTGTGGACACCTTAACCGAAGTACTCATTCATGATGGAATAAACCTGTACACCATTGACACTTTACACTATCATACATTGAAAGTTAAATATTTGTCGCAGATTGGTCATTGTGACTTATTGCTTAATGGATATTCTTTTCAATTGCAGATCTGGTACGCTTCAGGAGAATATAAATTAAAAGGAAAAACCAAATATGTCTATCTTGATACTGAGGAACTTTCATTTATATATGCTGAAGAACTTGAATCTGAATTTTGTGATATTTATCAAAATAGCATGGGCGATTGTTACATTAAAACCGATGGCCAGTTGAAAATCAGAATTCTTGATTCCGGCAACATTTATTATTCTGGAAATCCATCTGAGATTATTTTTGAGGAGCTAAGCGGAACAGGAAAACTGATAAAGAAGGAATGAGAATGCGTTTTTATAAAATATTGTTTCTGCTTATAATAAGTCCATTAGTTCTACATGGTCAAAGTGCTGATTCTTTGGGTAATGGAAGCGTTGTTATCAGATATTCCAAAGGGTTTCTGTATGCACATCATGAATCCTTTAAGTACTTTACTAAAAACTATATCCCCGCTTTTGAAATTAACCTAAACAAAAGGACAGACGGAACTAAGCTATGGCATCAACTTTATCATTTCCCGGCAGTTGGTGTTGGTTATAATTACACTGATTTTGGAAATCCTGAACAATTAGGACATGCCAACAGTTTTTTTACATTTATTTCAGTACCCTTAATCGAAACAAGTAAATTAAATTTAAGCTATAAATGTGCAGGAGGTGTGGCCTGGGTATCAAAAAAATTTGACTTATATGGTAATATCTATAATATTGCAATTGGTTCAAACCTAAATGCCTATTTAAACCTGAACCTGGACCTGGATGTAAGATTGATTAATAAACTACATTTACATGCGGGTATAGGTCTTACTCACTTTTCAAATGGAGGAAGCCAGCAACCAAACAAAGGCTTTAATATTTTTTCATCTCAACTTGGAGTCAGGTATCAATTTAATGATATCCAGAGGATTAACCGGCATGATTCCATTCCTGGATTTGTTAAACGAAATGAATTTTCATTGATTTACGGAGGAGGTGTCAAAACCCTTGAACCAGCAAGAACAAAAAAGTATTTTGTTTCAAGTTTGTCACTGAATGCCGAAAGAAAATTATCCTATAAAACTATGGTTGGACTGGGAATTGACTTATTTAAGGACAATTCGCGTAAAGAATATCTATTGTCTGAGGATATTCAAAATCCTGAGGGGAAAGATTTATTTTATGCAGGCGGGCATGCCTCTTTTGATCTTGTCTTCGGAAAAACATCCTTCACTATACAAATGGGGGCTTATTTTTGGCAAAAATCAAAGCATTATGAATCAGTATATCATCGGTTTGGCTTAAAATATCGGTTTTCAGAGCATTGGTTGGCTAATGTGACACTAAAAACCTTTTGGGCTGCTGCTGATTTTGCCGAGTGGGGGATAGGCTATCGATTCTAACCTAAGTTAAGCGGTTGGAGCAATGCGAACAAGCGCTTTTCTTAGGGAAAACCCTCCCGACCTTCGGTACGAGGCTGATTTAGAAAATGTTGTGTTCCACCGAATGGGTGAGGTGGAACGCTTACATTTACTTAATCGATTGAGCAAAATTGCTCAATTTGGGTCTAAATCAGAAATTTGTCATTAGGGCTTTCCAATTTTTATTGATTATCTTATCGGGGATTAATTCTAAATCTCGTAGATAGTCGTAAAAAATTTTCATCGATATTTTCTTTTCTTTATCGAGCCTAAAATCTATGTTTTGAGTGTAATAATGCCGAAGGTCTATTTCAGAATTAGGGAAATTTATATAAAACTCATAAATTACGTCATCAATATGATCAAGACCAAATTTTAAAGCTTGATTTAGATTGCGAATAAATTCTTTTTCAATAGGTTTATTTGCAACCCAGGTGGCAAAAACAAATGGTAGTTGGTTCATTTTGTACCATTCCTCAGACAGGTCGAAAACAAATTTAAATTCTTTTTGGAGCGAAAAAGCCCTGTCACCAATAACTACGCCAGCTGTACTATTTTTAATTTTAGTTTCAAATCCCTGGCTGGCATCTATCCATTTTGGTGCTATTTTCCAATACTTTGCTGCCAAAACTTTAACCAGATTTACTGATGTACGTGATTGATAATCAAGAAGAACCGATTTTATTTCATGAAGAGGCACATCACTAAGCAAAAGAACGGTGCGTACTTTGTTTTTTGTACCCAGACAATAATCTGAAATAAAGTAAGGGTTTTTTAGGTAAGGAATTGCTGCTACCGGAATCAGTGCAATATCTACCTCATTTTCAATTAGTTTTCTGGCACAAATTGATGGCATATCCAATTCAAAATCAAAGTCATTTAATGCCCCGGAGTTTTTTATTCCATATAAAAATGGAAGGGTGTTTAGGTAAGAAACTGCCGATATTTTTATTCTTTTACTCAACTACTTTTCAGATTTTAATCAAATTCATTTCCATATGCGTTAATTTGTTGCATAGCCAGAGCCGCAGCAACCACTGAAATTATTGCCAAAAATAGCGATACAAAAGTTCCACACAATGGTACAAGCAAAGATAATGAAAAAACAGCTCCGTTAGCAATAGCAAGCCACCTATATTTGCGGACTAAATGGATACTTTCCCTGATTGACAATTTATGGCGCTCGTTATTGTAATCAATAAATGAAAATCCATAAAAATAAGCGGATATAAAAAATAAAACAATGGTCCCTAGCCAGCCAACAAAGGGAATAAAACTTACCAGGAACATTAATACCAGAAAAAATAATTCTAAAATAAGATTTCTTAATGCAATACTAATGCCCCTGATAATATCCTTCATCATTTGCCAAAAACTGGCATTATATTTTTTGCCGCTTAAAATCTGTTCCGTTTTTTCAGATAAATATGCTAACAAAGGAGACATTAAGATAATAACCACATAACCAGAAATAAAAGCAAAAATGATAAAAAAAACGA
>JARGGF010000787.1 GCA_029210905.1 Bacteroidales bacterium
TTCTTTAGGAGGAAAAACTGGTGATTCAGCGCTAACTTCAAATAGATTTTGTGAAAATGTATAAATACTCATAAAAAGGGCTAAAATTGATAAAATGTGTTTCATAATAATAGTTTTAAAATGTTAGAGATATTTTGAAAATTAATTAGCATTAATTAGGTTATTCATATTAGTGTTAAAAGTCCCGAAATGAATTGAAATTAATACGGTATTAACACAAGTAAAAATATTAAAGAAAACTGATACTTAATATGTTATAAAACATATCTGAATATGTTATAAAACATTATCTTCACAAAAATTTGTAACTTAACGGCCTAAATTTTTGTAACTTAATGACTCATTAGTCATTATCGCTATTGAAAGTGCATTGCGTAAGAAGACCCATTTGTTAACCTTATTTGTTTTGGGATAGTATTTTTAGAATTTAAAATTCCATCGATATGGATTCAATTTTCAATAAACCAAACATCAGATCTAAATGCGAATTTTGTGATCTACAAAAACAATTTATTTTCCGCCATTTAAATGTTGAGCAATTGAGTAGCTTATCCAACAAAATGGAGAAACTACATTTTGAACCAGGTGAGTTCATTTTCAAAAAAGGTGCTTCCCCAAATGGATTTATATGTTTAAAAAAAGGCAAGGTCAAGATCACCCAATTGGCTAATAATGGCAAAGAGCTGATTATTGATTTGAAATCTCCACCAGATACTCTTGGGATTCGTGCCTTGTTCACCAATTCTAAATATCAATCTTCTGCTGTCGCATTGGACCATGTTAGCATTTGTCTAATTCCCAGTAAAGATTTTTATCAAATATTGGATTCCTGTCCTATTGTATATAAGGAGTTATTAAATTATATAGGAGAGCGTTTGGTTAGAGCTGATCAAAAGTTGGTGTCACTTACCCAAAAAACTCTAAGGGCGAGGTTGGCAGATACCTTATTACTATTACAAAGTACCGTAGGTGAAGATTTTGAGGGTTACATTAATATCCCCTTAAAGCGATCAGAAATCGCACAACTGTCAAACATGACTACTTCCAATGTCATTCGCACATTATCAGAATTTAAGCTTAATAAGCTAATTGATATTAATGGTAGAAAGATTAGAATAATTGGCAAGGAGAAACTAATCCATTTAAGTGAGTTTGACTAGTTTTAAAATCATTTAACCAAAGATTTTGGTGACAATCTTCAATCTTTAAAAGATAATTTGTTGATTTTGTCTATGAAGCAAAATATAATATCACTACAGAAGTAAGGAGTTTTAAATTTGGGCTTGAACTGATAAGTATACTCCTAATTTTTGATAAATTACCAAACTGTTAATTTAGTAATTAAATGAAGCTGTTTTTAAATATTCGAAAGTTACAAATGTAAATCGTCAGCAAAAAGAGGTTTGATTTTAATCAATACTTTTTAAGTTAGTAAGAAAATGTAATCCTTTTAAGCAAAATCCAACACCCACATCTCCAGCAGTATTTCATTTCGTTTCACTCCACTGCATACAGCTTCCAATTCCGCACTGTAAAAACCACCGAAAAGGTGGTATTTACTTTTAGCCTTTGCCCTCTTTTAATCCGTTTCCATCAGAATGGTCTCAACAAAACAGCATGTTTAGCAGGTAATAAGGTGTTCGCAATCCGCTTCATTTTGTTCCATAAAATATATCTGCAAATAATTTTTTGTTTATAATTTCCCAAGTGCCATTTGAACCTTCACTTTGCACACAATTGCCACTATAATCGCTATTACATCAATATTTATTTTAAATTGGTTTAGGCTACTTTAAATAATTGTTAAGTTATAATAAATGTTTTGCCTGTATCAATATTAATCGTAATATTGCAATATAGTTATATCAATAAAAATACTTTATTATGAAAATTACAATTCTTGATCCCGCAATGTGTTGCAATACTGGTGTGTGTGTGTGTGTGTGTGTGTGTGGATCTGATGTTGATGACAATCTGGTGCAAACTGCTGCCAATGTAAAATGGTTAAAATTTCTTGGACTTGAAGTTGTACGTCATAATATTCCAAATGATGGAGCAGCCTTTCAGGAATATCCAGAAGCCCTTGTGAAATTAAAAATGGATGGCTTAAATTCTTTGCCTTATATCCTTAAAGATGGTAAAATAATAATGTCTGGTCGTTATCCCGAAAGAGCTGAATGGGAAAACCTGATCAAAGACAATGCTCCTGAAGTTAAGTTAGAAAACACATCCTGTTGTGGGGGCAACAGCAGTTGTTGTTAATTCTCCCTTTTAGCAGTTATATTATAAAAATATCAATACCGTTTGCCTTATGAAAAATTCTGAAACTCCCTATATCTTCTTTACAGGAAAAGGTGGGGTAGGAAAAACCTCTCTCTCTTGTGCCACTGCGATAAAACTTGCAGATGAAGGTAAAAAAGTGCTGTTGGTAAGTACTGATCCCGCTTCCAATTTGGAAGACGTTTTAGAGAGCAGGGTTTATGACAAAATAACTCCGGTGGAGGGACTGAAAAATCTTTCCGCAATCAATATAGATCCCGAAGTTTCTGCACAAGAATACCGTACGCGGTTTACAGAACCGCTAAAAGAGATACTCAGCGAGGCAGATATCAAAAAAATGAAGGAGGAACTTTCCGGAGCTTGCACTGTTGAAATCGCTGCATTCGATGAGTTTTCCCGATTTATTTCCGGAGAGGTGAAATATGGGAACTTTGATGTGATTATTTTTGATACTGCACCTACAGGACATACACTGCGACTGCTGGAACTCCCAGCAGCCTGGTCTGCATTCTCAGAAGAAAACCCCGACGGAGCTTCCTGTCTTGGGCCAACCTCAGCCTTAAAAAGCAGTCAGGAGCGATACAACACCGCCGTGAACAGGTTGCGTGATCCTGAAATGGCAACATTCTATCTTGTTGCAAGAGCCGATCAGGCTTCATTAAAGGAAGCTTCCCGAACCAGCGAAGAATTGATTGATCTGGAAATGAGAAATCAGAAACTGTTGGTCAACGGTGTATTCAGCGCACTGGATGAAACAGATGATTTTGCAGCCAAGATGGAAAATCTGGCAAAAAAGCAATTAAGTGAGCTACCTAAAAATCTTCAGAAATTAAATCTGCAAACCTTTCCTTTATTGCCATACAATATCCTTGGAATTGAAAAACTAAGATCTTTGCTTAATGTGGAAC
>JARGGF010000788.1 GCA_029210905.1 Bacteroidales bacterium
AGATTTGAAAACTAATTTTTCAGGAGCCGAACTTGAAGAACTACAGAAGGATAAAAAAAAATACATGAAGGAAATTGTCGAAGCTTTGAAGCGAAATGAGGATGAAATCCAGGAAAAATTGAAAGAGCGAAAAGCACTTGATATTTGGAACAAAATGGTAAGAAATTTGAAAAAAGGGGAAATAATCTGGAATTATTAATTCCTTTAATTAAATCTTAAAATGTTTTAAACCAGTTAAATGAACTTTTTTCAGAAACATTTAAAGAAATCCTTTTAGAATAATATATTTGGTGTCAATTTGTTGATATTGAGCTCGATAAACACTGTCCGTTTATAAATGCAAACTTCAAATTAGCTTATACATGCCGTGATTGATCGGTTTTTTACAGATACAAAAAATGCTAAATTACTGGCTGTTCTTTTTATTTTTAATATTGCCAGAGCCTGTTACAGCGATACCGAGTTTCTTGAAATGATAATCCCTTTATTTATTTATAAAATTTGAGTTACACGATGGTAAAAAGTAACTTATTTTTGCAGCATCTTTGGTAATAATTAATAATTATATTTAGGTTGTTAACATGATTAAAATAGATAAGCGATTTACAGAAAACCTGATTGAAAAAGCTTTGCAATCTGATAGAAAAAGGACAACCTTCAACTTTCATAAAGAACTAAGCGACAGCCTTCAGCGTATGATTAATACCATGAATACCGACACCTATGTTCAACCCCATAAGCATCAAAATCCGGATAAACGGGAAGTTTTCATCCTCATAAAAGGAAAGGCATTAATCGTTGAGTTTGATGATCAAGGTGTTGTTTCCGATTATATTTTACTAGATAGAATGTCAGAATCCTATGGTTGTGAAATTGAGCCTGGTAGTTGGCATACTATAATTTGTCTGGAAAACAATACCTTGCTTTATGAAGTAAAAGATGGGCCATATGATGCATTTACTGATAAAAAATTTGCAAAATGGGCGCCTAAAGAGGGTGATTTAAACTGTTTGGCTTATAATAAAAAGATTGCAAAAGAACTGGGAGTTTAAAATGTAGTGGATTCTCAAAGAAAAAATATATTGATGCAGATCAATATATTTTTGTTCATTTAAATTGATTACAGCTGACATTGTGCCTTAGGAACTTCTTTTTATTAGGCTAAATGACATAGTCTTTTTATCTTTGCCCGCTTAAAATAAGTCTTCGTATAATATTTAGGATAGTAATATGGCACAAAAACCTTCAATACCAAAAGGAACCCGCGATTTTTCACCAGAAGAGATGGTAAAACGGAATTATATTTTTGATACCATTAAAAGTGTGTTTAAAAAATTTGGTTTTCAAGCCATTGAAACCCCTGCCATGGAAAATCTTTCTACACTTATGGGCAAATATGGTGAAGAAGGTGATAAATTATTGTTTAAGATACTGAATTCAGGTGATTTCTTATCAAAAACAGAAGACGCTGATATTCAAAACAAAAATTCTATAAAAGTAACCAATCAGATCAGCGAAAAAGGTTTGCGTTATGATTTAACAGTTCCTTTTGCCAGATTTGTTGTGCAGCACCGAAACGACATTACATTTCCATTTAAACGATACCAGATACAACCGGTATGGAGGGCAGATAAACCTCAAAAAGGGCGGTACCGTGAGTTTTATCAATGTGATGTAGATGTAGTGGGAAGTAATTCTTTACTAAATGAATTTGAGCTTTTGCAAATTGTAGATGAGGTGTTTAATAAGTTGGACATCAATGTTTTGGTAAAATTAAATAACCGGAAGATTCTTAGCGGTATTGCAGAAATTATTGGTCAGAAAGATAAAATTGTTGATATCACTGTAGCCATTGATAAACTTGACAAAATAGGGCTTGAAAAAGTAAATGAAGAACTATATCAAAAAGGTATACCCAAAGAAGCAGTCGATAAAATACAACCAATCATCCTACTGTCAGGTACTAATGCAGAAAAATTAGACAAGCTTAAGCAGGTACTTAAGGATTCTGAAGTTGGTATGCACGGTATTAAAGAACTGGAACAGGTTTTTGCTTATCTTGTCGCAAGTCCTGTAGCTACAGAAATTGAACTTGATCTAACACTTGCCCGTGGATTAAATTATTATACCGGAGCCATTATTGAGGTAAAAGCTAAAGATGCAGCAATTGGAAGTATTTGTGGGGGAGGGCGTTACGATGATTTGACCGGGATTTTTGGTATGCCCGACGTCTCTGGTGTTGGTATTTCGTTTGGGGCCGACAGAATTTATGACGTACTGCAACAATTGCAAAAATTTCCAGCCCAAAATCCTGATAGTACAAAGGTTTTGTTTACTAATTTTGGTCAAAATGAAGAACTGTCTTGTCTGCCTGTTGTTCTTCAGCTTAGAGAAAAAGGAATTAATGTTGAAATTTATCCCGAAGCGGCAAAAATGAAAAAGCAAATGGCTTATGCCGATAAGCGCGAAATTCCTTATGTGGTGATAATAGGAACGAATGAAATGACCGGCAACAGAGCAATTGTTAAGAACATGAAATCTGGCGAACAAGAAGAAGTTAAGGTAAGTCAATTGACTGATTATCTGGCCTGATTTGAAATTACTGAAGTAGGGTAAATAAAGCTCTATTGACAATTTCTTTATTACCTTCAATGAATAACCAATGGGTTAACCCACCGGTTATGAGGCATATAATCGATGCTTTGTAATAATTGTTTTATCATTTAATGTTTGATTTATGGTAATTTCTGCAAATGCAAATTTATTGGCTATTCATGAAAAAAGATCCATCATTGCCTCAAAGTTTTAAAATCCTATTTACAACATCATACTCCAGTTTATAAAAATTTCAGCCACTACAACCTAACTGCTTCATAAGGTCACATGTTGATAGTGAGTTATTATTGTTGTTTTTTAAACAACTTTTCCCACCTGCAAATTATTTATCCATAAGATTTTAAATCACGACACCTTTATGTAGAATTATTCTAAATTATATAGAATAACGGTATACCTATTGTAATTTTAAAGTGATATTATATCTTTGAAAGGTATGTGCTGCCAAAAAAGATGAAATATTTACCATTATTAACTCTTTTATCTTTCTGAATGTCAATACCTTGTGTTAATTACGCCTGTAAAAAGTAAATTATAAAACCAGGTGTAATATATTGTGTTTATTTTTAAC
>JARGGF010000789.1 GCA_029210905.1 Bacteroidales bacterium
AACAGCCCTGTCCTCCGCCGGCAGGATGAACTTCAGACCATAGAACCAGAATTTTGTAAAATTTTGTAATTTAATAATAATTTACAAAATTGTTTGCTTGATACACAATACATTCCATGGAAATCGAATTTAAAACATTGTAATAGAGTTGAACCCTTATCAGGGTTCTTGAAAAGCTGGTTTCATATACCCTGCATTGCATGCAGGGTTATTCAAAGTTAAATCCTTTCAGGATTTTAAATTCTTAAAAATTGAAAACCACGAAGTGGTTTAACCATAAATAACCAAGGGTGAACTTTTCTCATGAGCGACAGCGAATAAACCCTTGGTATATAACGCTGTAGCAATCAGAACCCTGAAAGGGTTCAACTTTTAAATGCGACGCCCTTGATAAATCTAGCCATTTTAAAAAAAAATAACTAATTTTACAAACTCACAAGTCAAAAAAAAAATCAAAATAAGCAAGCTTATAACTTTGTAAAATTTATTTTAAATGGGGAAACTTGATATTTTAAAAAACCTGTATATTTCATTAGGTGCATCAGAAATGAACAGCGAAATACTTAGGAGCATCACCATCATTCTTGTAATATTAATCACTGCAATTCTTGCAGATTTTATTGCAAAAAAAATATTAAGAAGTGTAGTAAAACGCTTTGTTGAAAAAACATCGTGGAAATACGATGATATTATTTTTCAGAAAAAAGTACTGTTTTATCTTGCTCATTTAATACCAGCAGTAATTATTCAGCTTACTATTGATTTTGCATTTTCATCAAAAGTAGATTACCCATTTAATGTTGAAAGTATTTCCAATACCATCCATACTATGCTGGGAATCTATGTTTTCGTTATATTATGGCTGGTAATTTTTGCATCTATTAACGCTTTCCATGAAATATTTAAAAGAGGCCATCTGGCAAAAGATATAGATATTAAAGGTTTTCTGCAATTAATAAAAGTGATTGTATCACTGGTATTTATCATACTTCTGGTAGCGCTTATTGTAGATAAAAAACCAGGAGCCGTATTAACAGCATTAGGCGCAGTGGCTGCTGTTTTGATGTTTGTTTTTAAGGATACTCTTCTGGGATTTGTTGCAGGAATACAAATTGCAGCTAACAAAATGGTTAAACCTGGTGACTGGATATCTATGCCCGATATGAATGCTGATGGAACTGTTCTTGAAATTGGACTAACTACTGCCAAAATTCAAAATTGGGATAAGACCATCAGCACGGTGCCTACCTACGCCCTGGTAAGCAATTCTTTTGCCAATTGGAGGGGGATGGAAGAATCTGGTGGGAGAAGAATAAAACGCTCATTTTTTATTGATGTAAGTTCTATTAAATTTTGCAGCGAAAATATGATTGAGAAATACAGAAATATGCATTTATTAAAATCCTACATTCAGGAGAAAGAAAAAGAACTGGCATCGTATAACAAAGAAAAAAAAATCACACAGGATAACCTTGCCAATTCCAGATATTTAACTAATGTTGGAACATTCAGAAAGTACATCGAATTATACTTAAACGAACACCCCAGCGTAAAAAAGGATTTTACCATCCTGGTGAGACAGTTGCAGGTTACCCCTAATGGTTTGCCCATGGAAATTTATGTATTTTCATCTGATCAAAGATGGGTGCAATATGAAGCCATTCAGTCTGACATTTTCGACCATATTTTTTCTGTCATTCCTGAATTTGAGCTCCGATTGTTCCAAAACCCAACAGGTGAGGATTTTAGAGGCTTGATTAGTGAATAAATTTGAATCAAAAAACTAAAAAACAACAAATGAACTTCAAAAAATTCAATTTTTTCCAATTCCTGGGCTGGTTTGGAAACATCATTTTAAGCATTGGGGTTTTCCCACAGGTTTATCAAACCTGGCTTACTCATGATGTCGATAGTTTTTCCTGGTCTTTCTTACTCATGTGGGCCTTTGGTGTGCTTTTTACCTTTGTTTATATCCTCCACGATAACCAAAAAGTGAAAAAATATCAGTGGCCACTCTTGTTAAATTATTTTGTTAATATTATTGCCACTTTTTACCTGGTATTTGCCAAATTTATATATAGTTAAGCCTGTTTGCCCTTTTTACTGCTAATGTCTTTCAGTTTTCCCAACAGACTGATTTCTTCATCAGTGAGCCTGGCAGGCATTTTATACTTAATTTTTACTAATAAATCACCAAAAGCCTTTGGATTGTCGTATTTCGGCATTCCTTTTCCTTTTACGCGCAATTGAGAGCCCTCTTTAGCTCCTCTGGGAATAGCAATGATTACTTTCCCATGCAAGGTTTCAAATTGAATTTTCCCACCCAGAATCGCAGTGTAAATACCTACATTTACATCACGGTATAAATTATCTCCGTTTCTGCTAAATATTTTATGAGGGCTTATTAATATCTTAATGTATAAATCACCTCTTTCGGTTCCTATTTCACTATAGGCACCTTTGCCATTAACTTTTATCACTTGCTGATGATAGGTTCCTGGTTTAATTTTAATCCGCAGTTTTTCCGCATATACATTTACTACCCGGTTTGAGCCCAAAAAAGCCTCTTCTAAATCAATAGTAATATTTCCCTTTATATCTTTTCCCTTATAGAGATGTGAATAATTGTATTTGTCCTTTTTACGCGAAAAAAAATGTTTGAAAAAAGAAGAGAAAAAACTATCCTCTTCATCAGCAGTTGGGTCGTAAACTTCATCGTCATACGAAGAATAATTTGAATAATTGCTGGAAGTAGTATCGTAGTTGTATGTTTTTTTTTGGTTCGTTTTCCTGATATCGTATAACTGATCGTATTTTCGCTTTTTCTCGGCATCTTTTAATACCTCATAAGCTTCCTGAATCTGGATAAATTTATCATGTGTTTTATTATCCGATTGGTTTTTGTCAGGATGGAACTTTAAAGCCAGTTTTCTGTAAGCCTTTTTAATTTCAGCCAGCTGAGCAGTTCTTTCAAGCTCAAGTATTTTATAATAATCCAGAAATTCCATCGAAATATTGCTCGTCAAAATATGCTATCAAGATACTACTTTTAAAATTAGATTTCAAATAGATTAAACTTTGGAGCTTACCGAATCTGATACAATGCCTTTTATGTAAGCAATATTTATTAGCGCAGAATTGACTATCATGGTGAATTTAAGATTGGTGTATTGGTGTATTGGTA
>JARGGF010000078.1 GCA_029210905.1 Bacteroidales bacterium
CAGAACACTTAAATAAACTGTATGTTAATAAATATAACCAATAAAACCGTTTACATATGAAAAAAATCTTTAAACTTTTACTTGCTATCCCATTTATTATAACTGCATTAGCAAGTTGTAACAATGGCGAAAAATCAGGTGCATTAAAAACAGGCCTCGCTGAAAAAGCCTACATTCCACCTGGAGAACATGACGAATTTTATGCCTTTATTTCTGGAGGATTCAGCGGACAATTGGCCGTTTACGGACTGCCATCCGGGCGATTATTCAAAGTAATCCCTGTTTTTTCAGTAGATCCTGAAAAAGCTTATGGTTTTAATGAAGAAACCAAACCCATGCTAAATACATCACACGGCTTTATACCATGGGATGATGCTCACCACCCTGATATTTCGCAAACAAATGGAGAAATTGACGGAAGATGGTGTTTTATTAATGGAAATAACACACCACGGGTAGCAAGAATTGGACTTAAAACCTTTGAAACGGAAGAAATACTTGAGATTCCGAATAGCGGTGGAAATCATAGCTCCTGCTTTGTGACCGAAAATACAGAATATGTGGTAGCCGGCACTCGTTTTTCTGTACCTGTACCGCAGAGAGATATGCCAATCAGTGAATACAAAAGTAATTTTAAAGGCGCATTATCATTTATAAAAGTAGATCCTGAAAACGGACATATGAGCATTGAATTTCAGATACTTATGCCTGGTTTTGACTATGATTTATCACACCCGGGCAGGGACAAATCTCATGGCTGGTTCTTTTTTACAACTTATAATACTGAAGAAGCAAATTCTTTACTGGAAGTAAATGCCTCGCAAAATGATAAGGATTTTATTGCGGCCATTAACTGGAAAAAAGCGGAGGAATATATTAAAGAGGGCAAGTTTAAAACAATGCCGGCAAACTATGCTCATAATGTATATGATGAAGCGAAACATTCAGCAACTTCAACCATGATTAAAGAAGTAAAAGTACTTGATCCATCTGAACTTCCAGGTCTGGTATATTTTCTCCCAACACCAAAATCGCCACACGGATGTGATGTTGATCCATCTGGTGAATACATAGTAGGTAATGGAAAACTATCTGCATCGCTCACAGTGCATTCCTTTACAAAAATGCTTGCTGCTATTGAAGGAAAAAAATTTGATGGAGAAGCTTATGGAATTCCAATTCTTAAATATGAAGATATACTTGCCGGCGTAGTTGAACAAGCAGGCCTTGGTCCATTGCACACAGAGTTTGACGGAAAAGGAAATGCCTATACTACTTTCTTTATTTCATCAGAACTGGTAAAATGGAAATTGGGCACCTGGGAAGTTGTAGACAGAAAACCAACCTATTATTCTGTAGGCCATGTGATGATTCCAGGAGGAAATTCACGCAAGCCATTCGGTAAATATGCTATTGCCATGAATAAAATTACAAAAGACAGATATTTACCAACAGGTCCGGAAATGTGTCAATCAACTCAGCTTTATGATATTACAGGTGACAAAATGGAGTTGATACTTGACTTTCCAACCATTGGTGAACCCCATTATGCTGCTGGTTGCCCGGCCAGCCTTATTGCAGCTAATTCAAAAAAAATATACAAGTTATCCGAAAATCAACATCCTTATGTAGCCAAAAGTGAGGCAGAATCAAAAGTGGTGCGCGATGGTAAAAATGTGCATGTTTATATGACCATGATACGAAGTCACTTTGCCCCTGATAATATTGAAGGTGTGCAGGTAGGTGACAAAGTTTATTTCCATATCACAAACCTTGAGCAAGATTTTGATGTGCCACATGGATTTGGTATGATTGGTGCAAATAATTCTGAATTATTAGTGATGCCCGGGCAAACAGAAACCCTTGTATGGGAGCCCAAACAAGTTGGAGTTTGGCCATTTTATTGCACCGATTTCTGTTCTGCCTTACACCAGGAAATGCAGGGATATGTAAGAGTTTCAGCATCAGGATCAAACACACCTTTAAAATGGTCGCTGGATGGTGAATGAGTGACATAATGGTTATTAAATGGGCGGACAGAATGTAAACTGTCCGCATTAAAACTTGATTCAATGCCGTTTAACAAACAAGGCCTCACTCCATTTGTAATTGGTCACTGGTCATTTGTCATTAAATGACCAGTGACCAACTTAGCGAAGCCTTCTTGAACTTGCGAAAAATGTCTAATGACTTTGTTCATTTTTAAGAATAAACTTAATTAAACAACATTTAAACATGATTAATGATTATTAATGTGAGTATTAACTGAAATTTTATCTGCAATTTTATAAAAGAAACTGCAAATATTTTTTGAATTTACAACCCAAAAATCAATAAAAATAAAGTCAATATAGTGGCGCCAAAATTTAAATCCATAATTATGAAAAAATCAAAAATATTAATGATATCCGGCTCCCTGCTCCTCTTTTCATTATTTGTATTTCCTTTATGGAACATCACCCTTGAAGCACCCCAGTATCCCATTCCGTTGGGAATGAATATCTGGGTAAATAAATTAGTTGGCCATCAGGAAGGTGATATCCAAAACATAAACCTTATGAATCATTATGTTGGAATGAAACCCCTGCCTGAACACATGAAAGAATTTGATGTATTCCCTATCGTAATTATTGTAATGGGAATCCTTGGTATAGCATTGGGATTTATTGGAAACAAAAAACTTTTTCTTACCTGGTTTATTGTTATGGCACTATTAGGTATTGCAGGAATCTACGATTTTTACCTTTGGGAATATGATTATGGCCACAACCTGAGCGACAAAGCAGCCATCAAAATTCCAGGCATGGCTTATCAACCACCGTTAATTGGTTCTAAAAAGATTCTAAATTTTACAGCTGTTTCCTCGCCTCTCACTGGGGCTTATTTATTGTTTTTAGGCATGTTTATGACGCTGGCAGCATTTTTCGTAGCTAGAAAAGAAGATAAAATGGCTAAAAAAAAATCCTCTTAATAGCTTAATATAAAGGTATTTATACACTAATAATTATAAATTCAACCCATGAAAATTAATATATTGCTTAGTTTACTCCTTTCACTCTTTCTCTGCTCATGTACAGTTGCCCCTGTGCCTATTGATTATGGAAAGGATGCTTGTCACTTTTGCAAAATGAATATCGTTGACAATCAACATGCTGCAGAAATTGTATCTAAAAAGGGCAAAGCATTTAAGTACGATGCGCTTGAGTGTATGTTAAATGATATGAAGGGTCAAAATGAAAGTGATTTGGAACTTATATTAACCACTACTTATGATGCCCCGGGCGTATTTTTAGATGTGCATCTGGGCACCTATCTAATAAGTGAAAATATGCCAAGCCCTATGGGGGCAAATTTGAATGCATTTATGGATAAAAAACTAGCTGAATCGGCCAAAGACCAAAATGGAGGTGTTTTATTAAATTGGGAAGAGTTAAATTCTGAGTTATTAAACAAATAAAAAATATAAAATTTGAACTCATGAATGGAAATGATCGTTTTAAGGTCATCACAGCAATTTTGAACTATAGCGACAAATAATTACCTGCAATGAAAAATATCCTCACAGCATTAATATTTTGCCTGATTAATGCGAATGCATATACACAAGTGATAAAGGTTTGTCCTGATTGCAAAATCAATAGCATTGCACAAGCTCTTAAAATTGCAAAAAATGGATATAAAATACTGATAGAAAAAGGGTTATACAGCGAAAGAAATATTATTATTGATAAATCAATTCAATTAATAGGTGCCGGTAATCCAGTGATCGATGGCGATAATAAGGGTGAAATTATCACAATTAAGGCCGATAATGTTTCTATTTCCGGATTCACCATAAAAAACGTAGGCACAAGTTATACTGAAGATAATGCAGCAATAAAAGTAGTAAAAGGGAATTTTTTCACTATCAGTAACAATACCCTGGAGAATGTATTTTTTGGAATTACTATCGAAAAATCAAAGCATGGAATTATTGAAAACAACAACATATCAAGCACTGCAACACAGGAATACAATTCGGGCAATGGCATTCACTTATGGCATTGCGATGATATTAAGGTGAAAAACAATCAATTACATGGCTTGCGCGATGGAATATATTTTGAGTTTGTAACAAACAGCAGTATTTCTGGCAATATCAGTAAAAATAATGTGCGATATGGCCTTCATTTTATGTTTTCGAATGATAATGAGTATTTCGAAAATACCTTTGTAAACAATGGTGCGGGTGTGGCAGTAATGTTTTCTAAGAATATAAATATGCACCACAATAAATTCATAAAAAACTGGGGTTCATCATCATACGGACTCTTATTGAAGGAAATTTACGATGCAGAAATTACTGATAATTTATTTGAACAGAACACCATTGGTATTCACGCTGAAGGTTCAACCAGGATTAATTATAAAAAAAATAACTTTATTAACAATGGCTGGGCAATAAAAATTTCTGGTGCCTGCTATACCAATAAATTTACTAAAAACAATTTTGTTTCAAATGCCTTTGATGTTTCATACAACAGCAAACTGAATGACAATGTGTTTGATAACAACTACTGGAGCGAATATGCTGGCTACGATTTGGATAAAAATGGTATAGGCGATGTTCCTTTCAGGCCTGTGAAATTGTTTTCTTACATTGCAAATAAAACACCTGAAACAATCGTCTTATTACGAAGCTTGTTTATAGATATTATTAATTTTTCAGAGAAAGTGTCACCGGTATTTACACCTGACAACTTACTGGATAACAATCCGTTAATGCAAGAAATTAAATGATAAACATTTCTAATTTACATAAAAATTTTGGAAAAGTAGTAGTGCTAAGAGGCATTGATTTAGAGATAAAAAAAGGAGGTATTTTTGCAATACTTGGGCCAAATGGCTCAGGCAAAACCACCTTAATTAAATCAATTTTAGGAATGGTTATACCCGATTCAGGAAAAATAGCCGTTAATAACCACTCTGTGCTTAAAGAATGGAGCTATCGTGATAATATTAATTATCTGCCCCAAATTGCTGATTTCCCGAACAATTTATCAGTGAAAGAACTGATTAAAATGATTAAGAATTTAAGAGGAAAAACTGCCAGCGATTCTGAATTAATTGAGATACTTGGCTTAAAGCCTTTTCTTGACAAAAAATTAGGTAATTTATCAGGTGGAACGCGCCAAAAAGTAAACCTGGTTCTATGTTTTATGTTTGACAGTGAACTACTTATACTGGACGAACCCACCACAGGCCTGGATCCCGTTTCACTTATTCAGTTAAAAAAAATAATAAGGCAGGAGAAAAAAATAGGTAAAACCATTATAATTACTACCCACATTATGAGTTTTGTTGAGGAAATGGCCGATGAAATTGTTTTTTTACTCGATGGCAATATCTATTTTAAAGGAACAATTGAACAATTACAAATTAAAACAGAACAAAAAAACCTGGAACACGCAATTGCTAATATTTTAACCCTCGAAAATGCTTAAAATACTAAAATACAGTAGTTTTGACTTAATGCGCAGCCGATGGAGCTACGTCTATTTTTTATTTTATTTATTGCTTGGATTTGTATTGCTTTTTTTAAACAATAACGTTTCCAAAGCAGTCATTACGCTGATGAATATTATAATAGTGATTGTGCCACTTATCGGGACTATTTTTGGGGTAATGTATTATTACAATTCACGGGAATTTACGATACTCTTACTTGCCCAGCCACTTAAGCGATCCACTATCTTTCTGGGACAATACATCGGTTTATCTATATCTTTAAGCATCAGCTTATTACTTGGCCTTGGAATTCCGTTTATTTTTTATGGAATTTTTGAATCAGCTGCAATTTGGGATTTTAGCTCCTTACTGATAACCGGGGTTTTTCTGACTTTCATTTTTGTAGCCCTGTCCATAAATATTGCATTATCAAACGAAAACAGGATTAAAGGATTTGGTTTTGCTATTTTAATGTGGCTATTTTTGGCCGTAATCTATGATGGAATTTTCCTGATCTCATTAATGATATTTAACGATTATCCGCTTGATAAATTCTCATTGATTGCTACCATGACCAACCCTATTGATTTATCCAGAATACTTATCCTGCTAAAACTTGATATTTCGGCACTTTTAGGCTACACTGGGGCAGTTTTTCAGAAGTTTTTTGGGACAGGGCTTGGAGTGATAATTTCGTTTAGTGTACTAATTTTATGGGTGTTGATACCAGCCTGGCTGATTGTTGTTAAGTCGGGAAGGAAGGATTTTTAAACTTTTGATTCATCGCAATATGGAAATGGTATAGAATTTCGAATTTTGAACAAGGATTAACGATTTAAGAAGTTTTAAAATCAAAAATCGTTAATCGATGTTCGTTATTCAAATATTATTATTCACTAAAGGCATTTAGCTTATTATCAGTCAATTACTCCTACAAACCAAGTACCTCTGATCCTTGTTCAAATACAATATCAACCGGAATTCCAGCTGCTGATATTTTATCCAAATCAGCTTGTAAAACATCATCGATTACGGCTTTTTCTGTAACCAGTTTTGCAACACCAGCATAATCACCATCACCCTGTAATTTCAAAATCATTTCCGACATTAAATCCATGGCAGCTTTCATTTTTTCGAAATTAACAGTATAGGTTCCATCAGAATTTTTCACAAATGCTTCTTTTTCCTTAAAATAATTGTAACGAATCAAATTGGCCTTGCCGTGAGCACTTGCACCACCAAAACGTACCGAACGAAAAATACCCGCCATGAAGGTAACATAGTTATCCATTAAATCAACATCCAGTTCTCCCATTTCCTGTAATTTCGTAACCATATACAAACCAAGAATATCAGCTTTACCTTCTTCAAGAGCAGAATAAGTCTCTTTTAGAGCGTCCCTGACGGTCCCTTTTCCATCAAGAGTATTCTTGATACCTAAACCATGGGCAACTTCGTGAAACATCGTATTTTCAAAGAAAGAATTGAATTTTACATGTTTTCTTTGCTCAGGGGTGATAATCACATCCGAAATTGGCTGCAAAATCTTATCGAACTTAGCCTGCATGGCATTTTTTAACTGTAAACGGCGGCTCCCTTTTGCAGCTTGAACTTTCTCATCATTAGGTAAGTTAATGGCAATGGTTTTGCTACCGGCATTACAATCACCTGCATAAAATACTACATCATAAGCATTTAACTGTGAATCTGAGCCCGGCTTTTCAGCTTTATATTTGGCTTCAACAGGCAAACCAGTTTGTAAAACCGGCAATAAAGCGGCATATTTTTCCAGTTTCTGGCTCCATTCTTTATCTTTAATCAGGATGTAAGCTTCATGTGCGGCTTTATAACCATAAAGTGCATCTTCATAGTTTTCAATTGGGCCAATCACAAGATCAATTCCATTGGTTTTCATATCCATCCAGGCAATGTCGCTGGCATAAAAATCATTTTTTAAAAAATCATCGGCCCGTAATGCAAGATAATTCTTTAAACCATCATCTTCAGCAAGTTCTGATGCTTTTTTCAACAATTCTGCCACTTTGGTATACTGCTGTTTAAAAAACTCTGCATAGGGAATACTCACCAGTTTCCCACTTTCATCACGACGAATCATGGTATACAGACTAGTTTTATCTGCCGCATCAAAAGCACTAAATTCAGCAGTATCCATATCAACAGGATAAAAATTGGCACCTTTAGGTTTCTCGCCGAAAGAAGGAATAAATGGTTTGTTATCATTTAGTCTTTCCCAGGGGCCATAGTTAATTTTTACAAATCTTTTGGTTGCTTCATCTTTAGCGCTATCCATAACAACTTGCTTGTCGCCAAAAGCCTGAACCCAGAAAATATCATTCATAATACTTGCCGCCTCAAATAAAACCGGCAACATTTGTTTTTCTTTCTCAGTTAACTGGGTTAAATCTGTTGTTAACTTAAAAGAAGCAAATTCATTTACTTTTTTTTCCATTTCCGTCATGGTTTTTTCATCTGTAGATTGCTCATTTTCAGCAGATTCATTACATGCTGTAACAAACATGGCCATAATGAATCCAATCAATAATAGATAACGTTTTAATTTCATATTTTCAAGTTTTAGTTAAATAATTGAAGTTTAGTTAATTACATAGCAATACTTTCGTCAGAATAAATAACTTGCCATATCTTTTCTTTTCTTTAAATTAAGAAAATACAAATTTATTTTTTTTATGTTCAAAAAAGGAATTTATTGTTACTTTGTAAGCTAGAAATTAGAAATTAGTCCTTCGACAAGCTCAGGAACCAAATAGCGATTGTTAATAGTACGACAGCTTTCATAGTTCTAATAAACAAGCTTCTATGTTCTAATAGACTAATCATTAAAAAAAATGAACTCGAATATACCTTTAGCAGAACGTTTACGACCACAAAAACTGGTTGATTATATTGGTCAGGAACACCTGGTTGGTGAAAAAGGAATCATTTCAAAGGTAATTTCAACTGGCAATATACCTTCAATGGTATTTTGGGGGCCTCCGGGCGTCGGTAAAACTACGTTGGCAAAATTAATTGCCATTGAATTAAACAGGCCTATTTACAACTTAAGCGCTGTTCATTCAGGTGTTAAGGATGTGCGTGAGGCCATTGATAAAGCCAAAAAGCAGAAATTTTTTAATACCCCCAACCCAATTTTGTTTATTGATGAAATTCATCGTTTTAGCAAATCGCAGCAGGACTCTCTGCTGGCCGCTGTGGAGCAGGGAATTATTACTTTAATTGGTGCTACCACTGAAAACCCGTCATTTGAGGTGATATCTCCGTTACTATCACGCTGTCAGGTGTATATCCTAAATTCCATGGACGAAAAGAACATGGAAGATCTGATTAAAAATGCTTTGGAAAAAGATATTGAACTTAAAAAAAAGAAAGTAAAAATAGAAGAAACTGAAGCACTCTTTAGATTTGCTGGCGGGGATGCACGTAAATTGCTAAATATCCTGGAATTAATGGTCAATAGCATAACTGACGAAACTGAAATAATTATTAATAATCAGCAAGTTACAGAAAGGTTACAGGAGAATATGGCTTTTTATGATAAAGGCGGAGAAATGCATTACGATGTTATTTCTGCCTTTATTAAATCGGTCAGGGGAAGTGATCCGAACGCAGCAGTTTACTGGCTTGCCAGAATGCTGGATGGCGGCGAAGATATTAAATTTATTGCACGGAGGTTAATTATCCTTGCCTCTGAAGATATCGGACTTGCAAATCCAAATGCACTATTATTGGCAAATAACTGTTTCCAGTCCATAAACGTAATTGGAATGCCCGAAGCGCGCATAATACTCTCACAAACAACCATCTACCTGGCTAATTCTCCAAAAAGCAACTCAGCTTATGTTGCTATCGATAATGCACTTGCCTATGTGAAACAAACAGGGAACCTGCCAGTTCCACTCCATTTACGAAACGCGCCAACAAAACTGATGAAAAAGATGGGATATGGTGCTGATTATCAATACTCTCATCAGGGTGCAGGAAATTTTATTAAACAGGAATTTTTACCAGAAAAAATAGCAGGCAAAATATTTTATGATCCCGGAAGAAATCCACAAGAAGAAAAATCGAGGGAATTTTTGAAAAAAAGGTGGAAGGAGAAGTATGGGTTCTAGAATAGATATGAGTAGTGAGATATTAGATAATCAATTTTAGCCTTGTTCTTGAAAAAAAATAAAACGAATGAGGCTGTTCAAAAAGTAAATTTTTGCCACCAAAACTCTAAAACACTAAATATTCACAAAACATATCCTTTTTTTTGTGGGATTTTGTGCCTTTGTGATTTAGTGGCATTTATCATTCTTGAACACCCTCATTATATCTATTTACCTTCTTCTTTTGCTTCAGGCATTAAAACTACTTTTACGTAATGATTGGGTGTAAAATAGCTTTTTGCTGCTTTCTGCATGTCTTTTTTATTTACTTCAGTAATAATTTTCTTGTAATCTTCAAATGATAATAAGGCTTCACCATTAAAAGTGCGTGATTTTATATAATTTAACCAGAATTTATTCTCTTTTACATCAGTTTCACGTTCTTTGATATAAGTTTCTTTTGCTTTTTCAATATCAATATCAGTTGGGCCATTGTCAACAATTTTCTTCATTTCAGCCAAAACAGTATTCACCAATTTATCTACGTTAACAGGAGAACAACCCCATGAAATATTGATATTATACTCAGCTTCAGGTAGTTTTTCAACATCCATTGATGATCTGACTCCATAAACACCACCTTGGTCTTCACGCATTGATTCGCGTAATTTTATGGATAAGGTCTTCATCAATAGTTGTGAAATCAAATAATTTTTGTCACTCCATTTAAATCCACCATTAAACACCAAGGCAACACTGCTTTTTTCTTCTTTCCCTTTGTAAACAGTTTCGCTAACCAGACCTTTTGGGAATTCAATTTTACGATCAACCCAGGTTCTTTTTACATCACCTGTTGGCAGTCCTCCAAGATA
>JARGGF010000790.1 GCA_029210905.1 Bacteroidales bacterium
TTATAGACTTTAAATCTTTCAAACCACTGCCCGTGAGCAATACAATATTTTTAGATTCATCCTGAATTTTGTTATGCTTATAATAATGGAGCAAACCAGCAAAAGCTGCAGCCGCCGCAGGTTCAGCAAAAAGGCCTGTATTTTTTGATAATTGGGCTGAGGCATCCAAAATCTCATCGTCAGAAACACTCAAAAGTTCTCCTCCATAATTTTTAATATATTGTTGTGCCATATAAAAATTCCTGGGGATGTTCACTGAAATAGAATCTGCAATGGTTGTGCTTTTAACTGCCTGAAAATCATCAGCATATATATTATTAATTAAATTATTGGAGCCACTGGATTGCACTGCAACAATTGTTGGTATTTTTGAAATGATACCTAAATTGAGCAAGTCCTCAAATCCCTTATAAACGCCCGAAATAATGACCCCATCACCTACAGGAACAAAAATTCTGTCAGGAATGGAAAAATCCAGTTGTTCGTATAATTCAAAAGAGACCGTTTTTTTCCCTTCAATAGTTAAAGGGTTGAAAGCGGTATTTCTGTTATGCCAACCAAATTCTTCTGTTGCTTTTATGCTCAAATCAAAGGCATCGTCGTAGGTGCCTTTTACGGGGACTAAAGTTGCCCCGTACATAATAATCTGTGTAAGTTTTGCCAGTGGTGCAGTTTCCGGGACCATAATTATTGCCTTTTGACCTTGCGAAGCACAAATACCTGCTAATGAAGAACCTGCATTGCCTGTTGATGCAGTAACAATTATATTTAGTTTATTTTCTTTTGCAAAAGCTGAAACTAACGCCGATGCCCTGTCTTTAAATGAGTATGTAGGATTTTGCGAATCATCTTTAAGATATAAATCAAAGGGTAATTTTTTATCCTGAAAGGCTTCAAAATGATACAGGGGTGTATCACCTACCTTCAGTTTCGGCAAACTTGAGGTATTGTTAATTGGCATTAAATCAATAAATTGATTCATTTTATGTTCTTCAAATAGCATCATTGAGGCAGATAAACTGCAAGCTTCAAGTATTTCGGCTTTTTGGTACTCATAGATTACTTTTAGCACACCTTTAGGAGGAACATTATCTTTATTTTGCTTTGCGCAATCCATACAAAGATAAAGTGCTTCATCAATTTTATAGTTTTTACCGCAAGAGATGCATTGATAGGAGAATTTTTGATTCATAGATTTGTTCTGATTTAGATTGGAACACAAATAGCATACAGTGCGGTGGGATGGTTTGTATTTCGAAATATTTTCATATCAAGTAAGTAAGTTGTTGATTAAATGTTATTTCATTCAAAACGATCAATTTCAGTGCATTGTTTATGACCTCAAGGGTATTCGTTGTTTTCTTTTAATACTATTTGGAGTTCTTTAATAATTTCTTCTTTGTCTGGTAATACGTATGTAAATCTTGATGCGAAAACATTATTTTCAAATCCACTTAAAAAATATTCTGCTCCGATTTCATCTTTTTCTGCACAAATTATTATTCCAATCGGTGAATTATCATCAGTCTCATTAATTTCAGTTTTGTAAAAGTTCAAATATGCATTTAATTGACCTGCATCAGAGGCTTTTAGTTTCCTGGTTTTTAGTTCTATTAGAATATAGCACTTTAATATTTTGTTGTAAAAAACCATATCTACATAGTAATGAGTATTGCTAATGGTTACCCGTTGTTGTGAACCTACAAACATAAACCCTTTGCCAAGTTCAAGCAAAAAATCTTCTATATGACGTATTAACTTCTTTTCTAAATCTTTTTCTAACATTGGTTTGTTTTCAGGAATACCCAGAAATTCAAAAACATAAGGGTCTTTAATAATGTCATCGGGTTTTGTCAATTCTTGTCCTTTGATTGCCATCATATAAACAGTTTCTTTGTTCGCTTTTCCTGATGAAAGCAAAAGTCTTTCGTATAGTGAGCTTTCAATCTGTCTTTTAAGTTCTCGTACGGACCATTTTGAGTTTTCTGTTTCCTTTTCGTAAAACGCTCTTTTCTGAGTATCTTCAATAATCAGAAGTTCACAATAATGAGACCAGCTTATTTGTCCAGACACTGTCTGGACATCTTTGTATTCCAAATGGAATTTTCTCATATTGAATAGATTTGTTCGGGAAAACCCTGAACCTAAATCTTTAGTAAGTTGTTTTGAGAGGTCTATGATTAATTGTCTTGATGATTTTTTATCAAAATTGATATTTGACTCAACTTCGCCTATTAATTTTCCAATTTTCCAATAAGTTAATAGAAGTTCAGTGTTAATATTTTTTGCAACTTTTTTTCGTGTATCTATTATCATCGAACGGATATCATTTATCAATCCTTCGATTTTTTTTGTTATGTCAATCCCATTTCCCATAAGATATAAGTATGCATTTCTATAGGTGCTTCAAGACTCCCAGTTTGTGTCCAATTCAGATATAACTGATTTTCAGTGATAAACGGATAAAATGCATTATCCATAGCTTTATCAATTGAATAGCAAAAATACGATACGTTTTTGCTCTCAATATTTAGGTTATCAGCATTCCATCAATGCCCTATAAATTTTTCAACAATCCTGTTCTATCATTAAATTCATTAATTAGTTCATCCCATCTGTCTAACTGATTGAACATGGTATGCCAAATCGTTCTGTTGTACCAAAGCTGCTCCAGATCTTCCACATCTTTAGCTTGCTGCTCCACCCAGGTAAAATACTTAAGGTTATGAATTGCCCTTCTATCCTGATAGTTCAATTCGCGCATATTGCCGGTATGCTGACCAAGGATACATTTCTCAAAGTCTTTGGCAGCCTGGAGTTGTGTATAATCTCCATTTTCTTCCCTAAGTTCTTCAATTCGTGAGTGATACATCTCAGCTGAATCTGTAGCTATGGTAATAATGATATCATCCGAAGTCATCTCATAATATTTAGCTGTTTTAATGGCTGATAATAAATTGCTTACTCCCGAAATGCCTAATAAATATAATCGTTTTAGCAAGTGATTATCCAGGTCTATTGAATCAAGGTATTTTTTTCCTTCCGGCTCATTAAATAACCTGAATATTCGCATTGCATCTTCATCATCAATGGCAATTACAGCATCGGTATTTTTTACGTTATGTATCCATGGAATGTGCTTGTCTCCAATACCTTCAATACGGTGTGCACCAAAACCATTTC
>JARGGF010000791.1 GCA_029210905.1 Bacteroidales bacterium
AACAGTTGGGATAAGAGTACCGGATAACAACATTATCCGTGAAATTGTCAGAGAGCTGGGTAATCCAATATTGACAACATCTATCCACGATACCGAAGATGAGATTGTTGACTATATAACTGATCCTGAGCTGATTTACGAAAAATATCGCGACCAGGTAGACCTAGTGATTGATGGTGGATTTGGAAAAGTGCAAGGTTCAAGCATTGTTGATTGCACAAAAGAGGGATACGAAATTATCAGGGAAGGAGAGAAGGAATTGGAAACTTAAGTTGCTTGTTATCAGCTTATATTATTTTTGAATAGTGCATTCTTCTTGCTTATCTGTTGAATTTTTTTTACCCCTTGGCTATGGGGTTAATGACTAATCGGTCACGTCCATTTGACAGGCTCATTAATCAAGCCTATTAAAGTGTCATTTTTTTCCGACATACTATTCCTCAATTATTTTTCTTATTTCATCTATGCTTAAGTCCAAATCATCTGCAATCTCATGGATGCCCCTTCCGTTGTGATGTTGTTTTAAAACAATGTTTTTCAGTTTGTTTTGGGCTGCTTCTTTTTGTTTACGTTCTACCTCTTCCCTTTGCTTTGCCTCTTCCAATTGCCTGAGGTATTTGCTTTCCTGTTGGTCGAATATTTCGTCGAGTTCTTCTTCTCCTTCGAGTTGGAGACGGAAAGCCTCGTCCATGACCGGTTTTTGCAGGTGGTGGGCAATTTCTTCAAATTCCTCAGAAATATCATGCAAGTCAATAATATATCTTTGTTCGGTGCACCATGCCTGGTTAAAAAGTACCATGAATTTTTCAAGCCGGCTCTTGCGTTCTTCAGGCAACCGTCTTACCTGGAGGATGTGCGAGCGATGGTTCAACTGTTCTATAAAATCACTTTTAATCTCTACTGGTTCTTTGTTTACCGAATTGACGACACTGTGGTTGACTGTTATTGCCATATAAGGGATGTCTACAATTGAGTAGCCCAAAATGTATATAGTGATGATAGGGTAACTACTTTTAATATCTTCACCAAAAGTATTTTTTTCAATATCAGTTTTTAGGTAGTTTGAGCCCAAGTAAGCCCTGAAACGCCTGATATCGGTCTCGTATTTCGATTTTTGTAGCTCTATCAGCACTTTGTGCCTGGTACCATCGGGTTTGGTGATGACAGCCTTAAAATCTAGTCGGAACAGGGTGAGCTGATGTTTTTCGTCGGGCACAATGGTTTCCTGCTGGCTCAGTTGCAGCTCTTCAATTTCCTCGTCGAGGATGACACTGATGACCTTTTTGGCCAGCCGTTCGTTTTCCATGAGGTACTTGAAGGCTTTGTCGTACAAAGGGTTGACTATTTTCATGCTGTCTGGCTTTATTGCAAAAGTACAAAATTATTAGCGAATAGTTGGCATAAGCAGCTTCAAATGAGAGCCCAACCTTTACTGATCACCCAGCAAGGAATCCCTCTATCCATGGTAGTCAGAAAACTATACATTCTTGAAAACTTTCCTGGTCTATTTCAGTGGCGTGAAACTTCCGAAAATATCATGAACTTGACTAATGAATATCGAACAAAGAAAGGATAATATTTATAATTTTGATACAGTCCTCAAGAACCACAAATGGTAATTTCCATCAATTTATCTTATCTTTGTGCTCCCGTAAAAATTAAATAATAGATATTGTGATGGAATTGAATGACTTAACTGCTATTTCGCCCATTGATGGCCGCTACAGAGGCAAAACAGAAGTGTTTTCTAAGTATTTTTCTGAATTTGCCCTAATAAAATACCGCATCCTGGTAGAAATTGAATACTTTATTGCTTTATGCGAATTACCGCTGGATCAATTGAAGGGGATTGATAAAAAACAATACAAGCAGCTAAGACATGTTTATCTTGATTTTTCTCTTGAGGATGCCAGCAAAATTAAGGAGATTGAAAAAACCACCAATCATGATGTTAAAGCAGTAGAATATTTTATCAAAGAAAAGTTTGATAAATTAGGGCTGTCGGAACACAAGGAGTTTATTCATTTTGGACTTACCTCACAAGATATTAATAATACTGCGGTGCCTTATTCATTGCAGGATGCAATAAATTATGCCTATAATCCAATATTAGAGCGGCTGGTCACCAGGTTAAGTGAATTGGCTGAAAAATGGTCTGATATCCCTATGTTGGCTCGAACTCATGGGCAACCCGCATCTCCTACCCGTTTAGGAAAGGAAATAGATGTATTTATTGAACGCATCCAGAAGCAAAATGCAATGCTTCGTTTTATTCCTTATTCTGCTAAATTTGGTGGGGCTACCGGTAATTTTAATGCACATAAAGTAGCTTATCCGAATGTAGATTGGGCTGAATTTGCCAATTCATTTGTAAACCATGTTCTTAATCTGGATCGCTCGCAAACAACTACTCAAATAGAGCATTATGACAATCTTGCTGCTTTGTTTGATAATTTACGGAGAATCAATACAATACTAATCGATTTGTGTAGAGATTTTTGGACATACATTTCAATGGATTACTTTAAGCAGGAAATTAAAAAGGGTGAAATTGGTTCATCTGCCATGCCGCATAAAGTAAACCCTATTGATTTTGAAAATGCAGAAGGAAACCTTGGTTTGGCTAACGCTTTTTTGGGCATTTGTCTGAAAAACTGCCCTTGTCGCGTTTGCAAAGAGATTTGACCGACTCAACAGTTTTGAGAAATGTTGGCGTTCCGTTTTCGCACACTATTATTGCCTTTGAGTCATTAATTAAAGGACTTGGCAAGTTGGTTTTAAATAAAAAAGCAATTGCCAATGATCTGGAAGCTAACTGGTCGGTAGTTGCTGAGGCAATACAAACAATTCTAAGGCGTGAAAAGTATCCCAATCCTTATGAAGCGCTGCTTAACTTAACCCGCACCAATCAGGCAATTACTAAAGAATCAATTCATTCATTTATTGACGGACTGAATGTTTCGGACGAATTAAAATCGGAACTTAAATCTATTAGTCCATCCAATTATACAGGAATTTAAAAGTATTAGACTGGAAGCTAGAACTTATACCAAGTTCTAACTTCCAATTTCAAATTTCTATTATTGTTGCATAAAATCAGTTAACCGCTTGTTTGCTTTTGCAGCTTTCTCTATCACTCCTGGCCCAGCCATGCAACCGCCCTCGCAAGACATTACTTCAA
>JARGGF010000792.1 GCA_029210905.1 Bacteroidales bacterium
CTGACTCTTGTTTTTCATTTATGGTTCTTGCCACAGTATTAAATATTCCCATGCCTCAAGCTCAAAAACATCTTCGCCATTCAAAACATATTCCTTCCCTGAAAAAAGTTCAGTATAGTTACCTTTTTGATATTTTGCATCTAAAATAACCTTAACAGCTTTATCACCAAAATTAATGATTGGCAACACTTTATAACCATTTTTCTCACGGGCGAAAGAAATCACCTGGTCCATTTTATCGTTGTAAATCCGTACCATCTCGCCTCCCCATTCGCCATTCCACAGGGCCTGGTTTTTATGTTTTAGCTCAAACAGCTTTTTATAAATACCCGCATTTACATGAGGCTGCCAGTTGATGGTATCTTTATCGAAAAAAGCAAGAGATCTGTTTAACCCTGCTTCCTGACCGCTGTATACCAAAGGCATTCCATTAACAACAGAAGCTAATACCATAGCCGCATGCAAGCCTTCACCAAAATTTGAATACTGGTTGCCTTCCCACGAGTTTTTATCGTGGTTATCGGTAAAAGTCATGCGGTAAGCTCCTCGGGGAAAAGAACTTACATCATGCGCCAAATATTCAATCAATCCACCAATTCCGGCTTTTCTCTTGGCCACTTCATGCATTTTGTTCCATAAAGTCCAGGAATAGGTCATATCAAAGGCTTTTTTATGCAAATCCCTCGATTCCCATTCGGCAAGCATAAACACAGGTTTGATTGAATCAAGTTCTGCCCTAACATTATCCCAAAAATCAACAGGGATAAAACCGGCCACATCACACCTATATCCATCAATATCAGTTTCTTTTACCCAGTATTTTAACACTTCGGTCATGTATTTTCTTAATCCCGGCTGGTTATAATCAAAATCTATAATGTCGTCCCAATTGTACCAAGGTGTAGGCTGAAAATTACCTTCTTTTGATTTACTGTACCATTCTGGATGTTCTGTGGTAAGCAAATTATCCCACGCCGAATGATTGGCCACCCAGTCGATAATTACATACATACCCATATCATGTATTTTCTTCACTAAATTCTTAAAATCATCAAGAGTGCCAAACTCCTGATTTATCGCATAATAATCCTTTACCGAATAATAACTGCCCATAGTCCCTTTTCTGTTTTTTTCTCCAATCGGGTGAATAGGCATCAGCCAGATAATATCAATCCCCAGTTCTTTTAACCTTGGAAGATGCGCTTCAAATGCTTTAAATGTACCCTCTGGGGTAAATTGTCGAACATTTGCTTCATAAATTGTAGCATTTTTACTCCATTCGGGGTGTTTAAGTTCAACATAAGGCCTTGGCAGATATGGATCTACTGACATATTTTTGGAATTTTGGTTAATCGTGTCATTCTTACAAGCGAAAAAAAATAGCATTAAAATTACTAAATTGCCTAAATTAAATGTAGCTTTCATATAAATCTATTCTTTAAAATTTTGCATATTGTACTTTCTTTTTCCAGATCAAATCTAAAAAATAAAAACACATGAACCAAAATTCAATAATATACCCGGGGATGTACAAAGATGAGTTGGGGCAAGTTGAAATTAACATTGAAAATCGCTTTAATGAATCCTCGGTTCATTGTCTTTTTTTGGAAATTGAAGGTGTTAAATTCGAAGGTTCATCATTTGACGATTTTTACCTTCCTGAACCTGAAAAATATACTGGGAATAAGTTAAGCAGATTTACATTTAACAAAGTTCCGCTATTTCAATCAGACGATTTCGTTTTTGAATTGTGCAATTGTGAGTTGGAATTCAATATCCCGGCGGTATTAATTGATTATGAAAAAAATGCACCATTTGAAACAGCTTTAAACATTCATCTCAAGCTTGGCAAGCCAAAATCAAATGGTGGCATCGACTATGAGCAGGCAAATTTTCAATTAAGCATTAATGATGAATCATTCTGCTCTGAAGGTGATTTACTTGAAACAGGACTGGAACAATTACAAAAGAAATTTGACGGAAAATATCATTTCAAAAATTGTTTTGGATGCCTTTATTCAGATTATAGCCCCTATGGAAATGGATTTTTTGCAAGTTTGCAATGTTTTAGAAATCTCAAAAAGGAATATTTAGCCGTTTCAAATAAAAGACAGATTTTGGATCTTGCAAAAATTCATTTCATCAGTGTGCAGGAAACATATTGCTGTAAAGATTTTGAAATTAGAACGAAAAATACAGGTTATCGTGGATAATGGGGTTCAAATAAATTATTTCTTTGAAATACAACCAGAACTTTGTAATTTTAAACAACAGAAATTCAAAAACTATGAAAAAACTAGTTGTAATTTCAGGTTCAGGTATTAGTGCTGAAAGTGGTATCCAAACATTTCGCGGAATGGGTGGATTATGGGAACAATATGATGTTACAGAATTAGCCAGCCCTGAAGCCTGGAGAAAAAACCCGGAGTTGGTACTCCGTTTTTACAACGAAAGGCGAAAAAAAGTAATCGAAGCAAAGCCAAATGCTGGCCATTTAGGTCTTGCAGATCTTGAAAAACATTTTGATGTAAAAATTATTACCCAAAATGTTGATGATTTACATGAACGAGCTGGAAGTACAAGCATTCTGCACTTGCACGGCGAAATAAGAAAATCAAGAAGTACAAAAAACCCCTCACAAATTTTTAAAATTGAAGGGTGGGAGTTGAAAGCCGGAGATAAATGTCCTGAAGGTTCTCAGCTTAGGCCACATATTGTATGGTTTGGAGAGCCGGTGGTTGAAATTGAAAATGCAGCCCGACTTGTATCAAAAGCTGAAATTCTGCTTATTATAGGCACATCTTTACAAGTTTACCCCGCTGCAGGTCTGAGAAATTATGCCCCTGACGGCATTCCAAAATTTATTATCGACCCTGAAGAAATGTACCTCCCTGCTGATTATATACATATTAAAGAAGGTGCAGTAAAAGGCATTGAAATCTTAAAACAAAAACTGGCTAAACTAATCTAGTTATTTTAAGCAAAATCTTTCACCGTTATAGTAATTGGGCGAGATCAAGGAAAAAGCATAATTAGTTTGCTTTTATTCCAAATTAAGCTACAATTAATATGAATAAAAGAATAATTTTGTAATCATTACTGGCACAAAAGCATATATTCGCAATTAAAGACTTGCAGATCAAATTTTATAAATTTTATGGAAGAAATAGGA
>JARGGF010000793.1 GCA_029210905.1 Bacteroidales bacterium
CAATAGAAAAACCGGGGTTTGGAAAACTTATTATGACAATGGAAATATAAAGTCTGAGATAACCTATGTAAATAACAGCCCAAACGGTCCTGCCAAAATATATTACCAAAATGGTAACGTTTCAGAAGAAGGCCTCTGGAAAGGTACCAAATGGGTTGGCAACTATAATTTCTACCACGAAAATGGGAAAAAGGCCTATGAATGGAGTTTTAACGAGGATGGAAAACGCACAGGTGAACAAAAATATTACTATGAGGACGGTTCACTCAGGATAAGAGGCGACTGGAATAATGGAAAAGAAAATGGAGTTATCACCGAGTATTATGCAGATGGCAGCGTAAAATCTGAAAAACACTTTGCTTCGGGGCAATTTAATGCAGGCTCATCGAAATTTTATGCCGAAAAAAAGGTTACAGTTGAAGAAATTCCGGATGACACAAATGCTACTACCACTGTTAAAGAAATAGAAACTGATAACAATACCGAAAACACCTATCAGGCATTTGATGGAAATGGCTATCATAAATTATACAATGCTTACAAAAAAATAGATCGCGAAGGTGATTTCAGAAATGGAAGGTTAATAGATGGTAAACGATATTTCTATAATTCTGATGGTGATTTAACCAAAACTATGGTCTATAAAAACGGACGTGTGATAGAAGTTAAAAAGAACTAGACTTTGTGCTGACCAACTAATTATCTAAATTCTGAAACTTTTTTTATAATTTTGCCTACAATTATGAAAACATTAAGGCAACAATCTTCAAAATTTTTAAAACTAAATTCTCCCAGAAGAGGCAATTACACTGCTAATTCCTGCCCATATTGTTGTTGATGCTTTCTCTCTAATCAATTCTATTATTTTCTCATTTACAGATATTTATTATTTTAGCCCGATTAAAAAATCAGCTAATAATCATACTTTTGATGCATTAATTCATTAGCAAAATGACAAAAAATAAATTAGTTTTATACAACAGCATAAAAAAGAAAAAAGAAGTCTTTGAACCTTTAAATCCACCATTTGTCGGACTTTATGTGTGTGGGCCAACGGTTTATGGCGACCCACACTTAGGGCATGTTCGCCCGGCAATTACCTATGATGTCCTTTTCAGGTATCTAAAATATTTAAATTACAGGGTAAGATACGTTAGAAATATCACTGATGTTGGCCATCTGGAGCGCGATTCAGATGATGGCGAAGATAAGATCCTTAAAAAGGCAATTATTGAACAACTTGAGCCAATGGAAGTTGCACAGTACTATACCAACTCATACAAATACCAAATAAGTAAATTTAATGTGCTGCCCCCAAGCATTGAACCACAGGCATCAGGCCATATCATTGAGCAACAGCAAATGATTGGTCAGATTCTAAAAAATGGCTATGCTTATTTAAAAAATGGGTCGGTATACTTTGATGTGGAGGAATACAACAAAAAGTACAACTATGGTAAACTTTCGGGTAGAAAAATAGATGAATTACTGAGCAATACCCGCGAATTGGAAGGCCAGGATGAAAAAAAGAACAGCTTTGATTTTGCTTTGTGGAAAAGAGCTGAGGATAAACATATTATGCGATGGCCATCGGAATGGGGCGATGGATTCCCCGGCTGGCACCTCGAATGCTCTACCATGAGCACCAAATACCTTGGTGAAGTGTTTGATATTCATGGTGGTGGAATGGATTTGCTTTTCCCGCATCACGAATGTGAAATTGCGCAGTCAACGGCGGCAAATGGAAAAGAATCTGTAAAGTACTGGATGCATAATAACATGATTACCATTGAAGGACAGAAAATGGGTAAATCTTTAGGCAATTTTATTCTGCTTGAAGAAATGTTTAGTGGCAAGCATGAGAAACTCGAGAAAGCCTATTCTCCAATGACCATAAGATTTTTTATGCTCCAGGCCCACTACAGGAGTACACTCGATTTTTCAAATGAAGCCCTTCAGGCCTCAGAAAAGGGATTGGAAAGATTGTTGAATGCATTTCAATTACTTGATAATCTTCCAGTTTCAGAAAAATCAAGCTATGACATTGAAACGCTAAAACAGCGTGCATTTAATGCATTAAACGATGATTTAAATACCCCTGTAATGCTCTCACATTTGTTTGATGCCGCTAAATATATTAACTCTGTGAAAGCAGGTACCGAAAGCATTAATTCATCGGATTTAGCTTCGTTAAAAGAAATATTTAATGATCTGCTTTTTGATATAGGTGGCTTGCTTCCTGATAAAGAATCTTCGTCAACGGATAGCAAGCTTGGTGAGGTAATGGATATCCTGTTAAATTTAAGGATTGCTGCAAAGGCAAATAAAGACTTTGCGACTGCCGATAAAATACGAGATCAACTTCAGGCAGCAGGTTTTATTATTAAAGATAAAAAGGATGGTTTTGAATGGGAGTTGAAGAATTAATTACTTTCTTTAATTACCTCATCTAGTGGACGAAGCAACACAGCTTCGGGTTTTAGTCTGAATGAACTATCCGGGACATTCAGAATAATGCGGCTGGTACTTTTTGTCTTTATCCAGGCTACAATACTATCCACCCACATAGAACATGAAGCGACAGTAGGGTGCATTCCATCCTTCTGCCGCTTAAATTTCAAATCCTTCGAAACAAAGAATTTTTTATTACTTAACTTATCCATTAAATAAGCATTAATTCCTTTGTCTTTTTTCCAATTCGGCGGTCCAACCCAAATCCATTTTACATCTGAGAGTCTTTCAATAATTTTTTCTACAAATGCTGCCCGCTGTTCTTCAAAATGATTAATGAAAAGTTCGTTGGCACCCAACACCAAAAAAACATAAGAAATACTGTCCTTTTTAATAAAATAGTTTAAGGTGTCGTATTGTGCAAACCATTCTGTGTTGCCACTAACCCAGGTAACTGTGTTTAGCGTGTGCCCGTTTGTTTCACAATAATCCTGTAAACGGTACCTCAGCCATTTTGACATTGAATCGCCAATCAATAATATTTTTTGTGGGGTTGAATCTGTCCTGTATGCTGGTAATTGAATTTTACGAAGATAAAAAAAGCGTTCCTTTCCTGTCTCAACTGTATCAACATCTGGTGGTAATTGCCACCCCGGAGACGGCCTCAACCACCGTCGGCGGATTACGTGCGGGAGCCATCCGGGTGGACCTGGACGGG
>JARGGF010000794.1 GCA_029210905.1 Bacteroidales bacterium
TCTGAGGTTAATAAATTAACTATCAAAATTGTGCGCCAGCTTAAAAGAAAAGGATTGAATATTGATATCCCTGATTTGTTTATCGGTTCAACTGCTTTGTACAACAATATTAAATTAGCAACCTTGAATAAAAAGCATTTTGAACGTATTGATGAATTATTATTGATTACACCATAATGACAATATAAGAAAAAGACTGGGAATAATACTAGCCCTTAAGCACTTCTAACCTATAAATGAAAAAATTTCCCCACTACACCCAACTTGATGCCATGGACTGCGGCCCAACCTGCCTGCGCATGGTGGCCAAACATTATGGCAAAAACTATAGCCTGGAAACCCTGCGTGAAAAAAGTTACATAACCCGCGAAGGGGTTTCTTTGTTGGGCACAAGCGAAGCTGCCGAAAGTATTGGTTTCAGGACCATGGGTGTAAAAATCACCTTTGAACAATTGGTGGAAGAAGCACCGTTGCCATGCATTGCGCATTGGAAACAGAATCATTTTGTAGTTGTATATAAGATTACAAAGAAACGGGGAAAATTACCCCCCTCTATCCCCCCTGAAAGGGGGGAGGAAGCACCCTCCCTTTCAGGGAGGGCGGGGGGAGGGTATGTGATTCATATAGCCGACCCCGCCGAAGGCCTCGTTAAACTCTCAGAAAAAGAATTTAAAAACTGCTGGTTGAGTACCAAAGACCAGGGCGAAGAGAAAGGTGTTTGCCTTTTATTGGAACCTACACCTGATTTTTATAATGCCGATGGCGAAAAACAAGACAAGGCCAGTTTTGGGTTTTTATTCAAATATTTGAGGCCCTATAAAAAATTTCTCACCCAGCTTTTTCTTGGCCTATTGGCAGGTAGTTTGTTGCAATTAATTTTTCCGTTTCTTACCCAGGCCATTGTAGACTATGGTATCTCAAATCGGGACATTGGGTTTGTTTACCTGGTTTTAATTGCCCAATTGATGTTATTTACTGGCAGAACAGCCATTGAATTTATCAGGGGCTGGATTTTGTTGCACATCAGTACTCGTATAAATATATCGCTGATCTCAGATTTCCTTATCAAGTTAATGAAATTACCTATTCGCTTTTTTGATACCAAAATGATTGGCGATATCATGCAGCGTATTGGCGACCATACCAGAATCCAAAACTTCCTGACATCTACCAGCTTAAGTATTTTATTTTCGGTATTTAACCTGTTGATTTTTGGGGCAATTCTGGCCTTTTACAATGTCACCATATTTTTGGTTTTTTTGTTGGGCAGTAGTTTATATGCAGCCTGGATAATTATTTTTATGAAAAGACGGAAAGAACTGGACTACAAACGTTTTTCTCAATTATCTAACAATCAAAGCAATGTAATTCAGTTAATTACCGGTATGCAGGAAATTAAACTCAACAATTGCGAAAAACAAAAACGCTGGGAATGGGAACGCATACAGGCTGGTTTGTTCAAAGTAAATGTTAAAAGTTTGTCTTTGAACCAATATCAACAAGCTGGTTCGGTTTTCATAAATGAAGTAAAAAATATAATTATTTCATTTATTGCTGCGGCAGCTGTGATACACGGTGAAATGACTTTAGGTATGATGATGGCCGTTCAGTACATTATAGGTCAGCTAAACAGTCCTGTGGAGCAAATGATTAGCTTTATGCAATCAGCACAGGATGCCAAAATAAGTTTGGAACGTTTGGGCGAAATACATGATAAGGAAGACGAAGAAAACCCTGATGATGATAAACTGGCAGAACTTCCTGAACAAAAAACCATTAAAATTTCTGATTTATCATTTCAATACGAAGGACCGCATTCCGAAATGGTGCTGGAGAATCTCGATTTACTCATCCCTGAGAATAAAATTACGGCTGTTGTTGGGACAAGTGGAAGCGGAAAAACTACTTTAATTAAGCTGCTTTTAGGTTTTTACGATCCCGTCAAAGGCGAAATTGAAATAGGAGGGAGCCGGATACAGAATTTTAGTCAAAAAATGTGGCGAAGTAAGTGTGGTGTGGTAATGCAGGATGGCTTTATTTTCTCTGATACCATAGCAAAAAACATTGCAGTTAGCGAAGAGACCGTAAATAAAGAAAAGTTATTGAGCGCGGTAAAAGTTGCTAATATTCATGAGTTTATCGAAAGTTTGCCGCTCGGTTACAATACTAAAATAGGTTCCGATGGACATGGATTAAGCCAGGGGCAAAAGCAAAGGATTTTAATAGCACGTGCAGTATATAAAGATCCGGATTTTATATTTTTGGATGAAGCTACCAATGCCCTTGATGCCAATAATGAGCGAAAAATTATGGAAAAGCTTGATGAGTTTTTCAAAGGCCGAACGGTAGTTGTGGTAGCACATCGGTTAAGCACTGTAAAAAATGCTGATCAGATTGTGGTACTTGAAAAAGGCAAAATAGTTGAGATGGGAACGCATGAAGAATTAAGTAAGAAAAAAGGTGCCTATTACGAGCTAGTGAAGAACCAGCTGGAACTAGGGTCGTAGAAAGAACACTGATTTTGAATGGAACACGGATGATAAGGATTGTTTGGATTTTCGCGGATTTTTGTAACGGTTTTTTGTAGTCTAAACTTAAAATCAGAGTAGAAACGGATTAAAACTATTCAAATAAAGATATTATGCTGCATGAAGATTTGACGGATAAAATTATTAAATCGTTTTATAAAGTTTATAATACTTTGGGCTATGGTTTTCTTGAAAAAGTTTATGAAAGAGCTATGTGTATAGAATTAGATAAAATGGGCCTCGAATTTCAAGAGCAAAAGCCAATATCAGTATTATACGATGGTAAAAACATTGGAGACTATTTTGCAGATATACTAGTTGAAAATATTATTATACTTGAGCTAAAAGCATCTGAAAGAATTGCAAATGAACATACGGTTCAATTACTCAATTATTTGAGGGCAACAGAATTTGAAGTTGGATTATTACTTAATTTTGGGAAAAAGCCTGAAATTGCACGTAAAATTTTTACAAATGATAAGAAACCAGGAATTGGATAACATAGAAGAATGGAACAAGTATGATAAGGATTGGTTGGATTTTTGCGAATCTTTTCATAGTTTCATTAAAAAGATGGAAGACAGAAGAAAAGATCCGTGAAAATCTGTAAAATCTAAAAAAATCCGTGTTCCAATTAAAT
>JARGGF010000795.1 GCA_029210905.1 Bacteroidales bacterium
CGACGAGCTGGAATACCAAAAAACTAAAGTAGTTAAAAGCGATGATATTATGACCCTAAAGCTACGCTACAAAGAACCTGATGCTTCAGCAAGTAAATTGATAAAGCATAAAATAACAGATGAAGATTTTGAAAAACCAGTTTCTGAGAATTTCCAATGGGCCGTTGCAGTCACCGAATTTGGACTAATGCTGAGAGACTCTGAGTTTAAAGGAAATGCAAGCTTTAAACATTTAATTGCTACCGCAAAAAATGCAAAAGGAACAGATCCTGAAGGTTATCGTGCAGAGTTTATAAAAATGGCTGAAATTGCAGAACTCTTAAAGAAATAATTAAAATACTGAAGCTTTTTAGATAAGTAATCCGATAACTATCCATTTTTTAAAAAATTGGCTTCAGATTTATAGAAATAGAAAAAAGGTAAGCAGGAAAATAATTTTCCTGCTTACCTTTTTTCTATTTACCAGGCACAAAATTAAAATCCTGTGCCTATAAGATATTTTCTTTATCGTACTGAAAACTATAACAAACTCAGAATCTTACATAAAAATTTCTTCCAACTTGGCTCCCAGGGCTTCACCTCTAAGGTTAACTGCAATAACTTTTCCTTCCGGATCAAGTAAAAAACTAGCTGGAATTGAAGTTATATTATACAATTTAGCCGGTGCTGATTGCCAAAACTGTAAATCGCTAACATGTTTCCAATCAGAAAGCCCATCTTTTTCAATTGCCTGAACCCATTGTTCTTTTTCCTTATCCAGGGAAACCTGGAAGATGTCAAACCCTTTTTTCTGATATTTTTTGAAATTTGCAACCAAATTAGGATTTTCTTTACGACAAGGTGTGCACCATCCAGCCCAAAAATCGAGCAACACATATTTGCCACGCAAAGAATAAAGAGAAATAGTTTTGCCGTCGGGATTGGTCAAAGAAATATCAGGAACTTGTTCACCAATTCCAAAACCGCCCATTGTTTCCTCTGCCATCGTTTGTTGTTTCATCTTCATTACAAAATCATGAAGTGATTTTACATCCTCAGATTGAGGATAAAGTTTGTTTAATGCACTATCCACTTTTTCAAAATACGAGAATTCATCTGGTATCACAAAAACTGAAACATTTGGTACAAGTTGTTGCGACAAGGCTAACATACTAGCCATTGAGGCTGCATTTTCATCAACAAATTTTTTCGAAAACGCTCGCTGTGCTTCTACTACTTCATTAAACTCAGCATCAATTACTGCTTTTACAGAGTCTGACATATTCATTTCTTCATACGACTGATAAATTTGTCCCAGTGAATCAATTGAAGCGTGCGTTGCAGCAAGTCGGTTACTTAATAAAGTAACCAAGTCCATATCTTTTGAGCCTTCAACCTTATAAGAGTTTACAAAATCTTTTGCATCGGCGTTAAAGGTAATAATAGCAGCTGAATCGAGTAATAAAGTAACATATTCATTGGGCGAAATTCTTAACATGTAAAACTTTGGATACGAAGTTTTTCCGGTTAATTTAAACTCGCCACTTTTATCAAGTACTACAGAATCAACAGTTACAGGGCCGGTAGCAGTAAATTCGCTTAAAAATAATGTTTTATCGGCAGAATTTTCAATCACTCCTTTAACCAGAAATTCATTATCCCCCAATTTGCCTCCACAGGCTGCAAATAGCACTAATCCTATGATTATAAAAAATAGTTTATTCATTTTTAAAATTTAATTATTTAACAATTAATTTCATTAGTCATTTTAAGTAAAGAATTACAAAAAATTAGATTTATTTTAATCATATTCATCAATAAATAATTACTGATAATTAATTACTGATAAATAAAGCTATACTTTCGGCAAAGATATAAATTCCTGTGATATAGAAAATCGGCATGTTTTTTTACTTTTGCAAACAGGAAACTCAGGCCAGAGAGAGAATTCAACAGGGAGCGAAAAATACAACCCTGAAATTAAAAACTAGCATTAGGCTGATATACTGGACTTTATACTTATTTAAAAATGAAGATATATAACGATATAAATAATGTTAAAATTAAAAATCCATTTGTTACGGTGGGTACTTTTGATGGTGTTCATCTGGGACACCAACACATTTTCAACAAGTTAAAAGATATTGCTAAAAAGCACCATGGCGAATCGGTAGTAATTACATTTTGGCCGCATCCACGAATGGTGCTAAATCATTCAGACGATCAAGTACTAATGATAAACACCATAGATGAAAAAATCGAATTAATAGAAAAACAAGGAATTGATCACTTTATCATTCTGCCATTTACCACTGAATTCTCAAAACTATCTTCAAGGGATTTTATTGACACCTATTTACACAAAATCCTGAATATTAACGGTTTAATTGTTGGTTATGATCACAGGTTTGGGAAAGACAGGCTGGGAAATTTTGATGTATTAAAAGAATGTGCCAAAAAGTACAATTTTATAATTGAAAAAATTAATGCTTTTGATATTAATGGAGAAAAAATTAGTTCAACCATAATAAGAAATCAATTACTAAATGGAGAGGTTGAGCATGCTAACAAATATCTGTCGAGGAATTTCGCACTTTCGGGAAAAGTTACCAATGGATATCGAATAGGAAGAAACCTTGGATTCCCCACTGCCAATGTTCAACCAGAATCACCTTACAAATTAATTCCCCGCGATGGTGTTTATGCAGTTCAGGTAATAGTTGAAAATAAAATATATAGCGGAATGCTAAATATTGGCTTAAGGCCAACTTTTAACGAAAACAATAATGACAAAAGCATTGAAGTACATATTATTGGTTTTGATGGAGATCTCTATGGTGATAACATTAAAATTGTGTTCCATAAAAGAATCCGAAATGAGATGAAATTCAACTCAATAGAAGAACTTGTTGCACAATTAAAAAATGACAAAATTCAAATTGAAGCTTATTTTGATGCCCCTTGAACACTTTTCTAAACAGGGTTGATGCTAAAATGCTTAAAAAAATAATTTTTGCAGCTCTTTTAAGCTAAAAATTAGTATTTTGCAACAAATTAGAACTTATAATCCAAAAATTAAGCAATAAAAATATGAAAAGATTTTTCGGTAGTGTTTTAGCCTCAATTTTAGCAGGAATTATTCTTTTTTTCCTGGTTTTTTTAATAATTATTGGCATAATG
>JARGGF010000796.1 GCA_029210905.1 Bacteroidales bacterium
ATCATTTTTAAAAACAACAGGAATACACATAAGTACCAAATGCTAACTATAATTTGAAGATTATTGTTAACATATAACTTCACTTTTTCTGTGAGTGTGAGTTGTGATAGCAGAAGTTTTTCAAAGTTTGTATTTTCTGTCTGATTAAAGGCCATTTCATTTGCCGGAATGTCCTCATATAGAATGTCCTCATTTTCAAGCGAAGAATATTGTTGGAAGAATGTAAATAAAGACAATATAATAGTTACTAACATAGCCGCAACAGAAAGATAATATTTAAGCACCGAAGACTTTCTTTTAAAAATGAATAGTAATGCGCTCAGAATAGTACCAATGATTGCAATTTGCCAAAAAGAATGCAGAATGGTCCAGCCAATTGCATGTATCAGATTATTGCCCAAAAGATTAGTGAATAAGCTCATTTGTTACCTCCTTTTTCAATTTTATCTAAAAGTGCCCTGATTTCATCCAATTCTTTCTTTGATGTTTTTCGATTACCCAAAGCCTGCATTACCAACTTCATGGCAGAACCTTTAAAAGCGCTGTCGAGAAATTTATCCAAAAGATGTTTTTGCACATCTTCCTCTCTAACAACAGCTGCATAAATATGAGTCTTGTTTTCTTCATTCCGCTTAACAAGCTTTTTTTCAAACATTATCTGCATGGTTTTCAAACTTGTAGTATAGCCTGTCTTTTTTTCTTCATTTAATTTTTCATTAACAAACCTAACTGTTGACGGCCCATTTTGCCATAATATTTGAAGAATTTGCAGCTCTGCTTCTGTTGGTTTTGTTATCTTATTATTCATACGGAATAGATTTTTAATAGTACGAAAGAATTCGTAGAACAAATTTATACGAAAAGTTTCGTATTTCAAAATTTATCTACGATAAATTTCGTAGATAAATTTGAGGTAGTTATAAGTATCTAAAAGACAATGAATTAAGTTTAAAGGTATTTAAATATCTGCAGAGAAGTGTAAAAATGATTTTTAGAAAATCCTGGATTGGATATACTCAGCTGGGTATAATTAAAGGTCAGTTTAGAGATTTTTTTATTTCCTCTTGTAATTTTTGAAACTTTTCTTCATTATACCCTACTTCTGAAAAAATCAATTTTCCGTCTTTATCAATAATTATATTTCGTGGGATATATTTTTCTGCAAAAATGGCATAAACTGACCGGTTTGTATCCGCTGCAATAGGAAAAGTATATTGTTTTTTATCTCTGAATGTTATAAGTTTTTCTTTGGTTTCTTCGCGCCCAATGCATAATATCACAATGTCAGTGTTGTCCTTATATTTTTGCCAAATTTGTTTTTCAAGCTCTGGCAATTCTTTTAGGCAAATAGGGCAGGTGAGTGCAAAAAAGTTAATAAAAACTATTTTCCCTTTTTGGTCAGATAGTCTGAAAAGCTCGCCATCCAAAGTGGTCAAGGTAAAATCTGGTACGGTGGTACCTACTTTCATTATTGTTGTAGCCTTATAATCAGCATCATAGTTTACAGTATCCAAAGCTGTTGAGTCGGCGTTTTCTGCATTTGAAGCTTCTTCAATAGACGTATTACCACAGGCAAATATTATGGTTGCAAGTATCAGACTAAAAATCCATCTCATAGTTTTAAATAATAAGTTTATTGATCAAAAATATAACATATTTTGAAGTTAACACTACTTCATTATCCTTTTTAGCCTTTATAATTTGTGCTCTAAATACGAAAAAAGTGATTAATTCTCTGTGTTATTTGCATTTGCTATAATTTACCGCTTGACATTTATATATAACTTCGTTATTTTTATGAAACATCAAAACCTCTATTAAAAATGAGAAATATATTAAACTTCGTAATTTTTAGCAGCCTATGTTTGTCAAGCATCATATCTGCTAAGGCGCAAACTGTTGATAATGAGAATAATTCTGATAAACTTGTTGTTCTTTGGACTAGTGGAGATCCCTATGTAGCAGAAAAAGTAGCGTTTATGTACACTCACGCGGCTAAAAAATATGGATGGTTTAAAGAGGTTACTATAATCATTTGGGGACCTTCTGCAAAACTGGCTTCGGAAAATACCATGATTCAGGATAAACTGAAGGAAATGCAAAAAGATGGCGTTGTTCTTGAGGCTTGCATGGCTTGCGCTAACTCATATGGTGTTACAGATAAGCTGAAAGAGTTGGGTGTAGATGTGAAAGGAATGGGTTCAGTGCTTACTGCTTATATAAAAGGTCCAGAGAAAGTAATAACTTTCTGACAGTTCAATTAAAATAAGGTCAGCTTGAATTAAATTCCTACTTTTGCATAAAATATAAAAAAATGATATTAAAAGAACACATACAAGATATTATTGAGCGCCAGCAGGCGTTAAGGAGGCATCTTTGACGTTGATGGCAAAATAATTGAACTCGAAAACGAAGAAGAAAAAACACAAGCACCTGATTTTTGGGACAATCCGAAAGCTGCGGAAGAGCAAATGCGAAAAGTAAGGTCAATTAAAAAATGGACAGATGCATATGCCGAAGTTGAACTTGCTGTTGAAGATCTATCTGTACTTAATGATTTTTTTAAAGAAGGAGAGGCAACTGAAGACGAACTGACCAAACAATTTGAAAAGTGTCTTGCATTGGTTGAAGATCTGGAATCGAAAAACATGCTACGTAGTGATGAGGATACGCTGGGAGCTGTTTTAAAAATAAATTCAGGCGCTGGTGGTACGGAAAGTCTTGACTGGACGGGAATGTTGATGCGCATGTACATTCGCTGGGGTGAACAAAATGGTTACAAAGTTAGGGAAGCTTATATCCTTGAAGGAGAGATTGTTGGGGTAAGTACAGTCACTTTAGAATTTGAAGGTGAATACGCTTATGGTATGCTTAAAAGTGAGAATGGGGTCCATCGTCTGGTTCGCTTATCTCCATTTGATTCTGCCAATAAAAGACACACTACTTTTGCCTCCGTATTTGTTACCCCAATGGTTGATGATACCATTGAAATAGAAATAAATCCGGCTGACATAAAATGGGAAACTTTTCGCTCGGGTGGTGCTGGCGGTCAAAATGTAAATAAAGTTGAAACCGGAGTAAGGGTGAGGCATGAATCCTCAGGAATAGTGGTTGAAAATACAGAAACCCGTTCTCAGTTAAAAAATAAAGAAAATGCC
>JARGGF010000797.1 GCA_029210905.1 Bacteroidales bacterium
CAAACTTTTACAAATTACCTGATGATGCTGACTTTATGATAACTGATAGAATTAGTATGCGTTCAGCTGACGATTTTGAGGCCTATTGTTACGCTGTAGTTCAGTCTGTTAATGGAATGGTAGATGATCCGGTAATTGATTATCTCAAAGATATATCTATTCCCACATTAATATTTTTCGGTGAAAACGACAACCTAATCCCAAACAGATATCTCAATCCAGGACGTACTATTGAAATAGCTGAAGATGGCGCTTCAAAAATTAAAAACAGCAAACTGATTATGGTCCCAAAATGCGGTCATTTTATGATGTTTGAAAAACCTGAGGTTTTTAATAGTGGGGTTAATGAATTTTTAAAAAATTAATTTTTTAAATAACTGTTATTCAAACAGTATAATTTATCCGTCATTGCGAGGAAGAATGACGAAGCAATCTATTGATTCAATGTATTGACATTCCGGGACTTTTGATACAGCCCCAAGCAGTATCAAGCAACTAAAAAACTCAATGGTTGCTTGGGTAAGTTCAGTACAATATATAGCAGATTGCTTCACTCGTTCCTCATTCGCAATGACGGGTTATCAAAAATCGTCACTGCGAGAAACCACCTCGCAACAGCGGGAAAGCAATCTCATTCATTATAAGAAAAACATTTATCTAATTTCAAGTTTCTAATATCTAAATTCTAATATCTAAATTCTAACTTACCATCATTTTATCACTGCCTGAATTTTTATATCTTGCAAAATGAAAATTCATAAGTAAATCAATGTCAAACAAGCTTAATAAGTTTACAGAATTTGCAAATTCGCTCTACCCTCATGAGACAGATTATTTATTGTCTATTCAACAATTTGACACCCCTGAAAACCTTAAGATTTTAAATTTAATAAATTACAATTGCAAGAAGCCGGCTATTAAAATTCCTTATGATGTTACTATTGACAAAAGAAAGTACAGTTATGTTAAAAACTGGATAGAAAAAAATTTGTCTAATGCCGATGTTGATCTGTTTTTTGACTGGCTAATAGCGATGGAAAAATTGGTGATGACCGATGCTATTTTACCCGAAGAGGAGAACGATATTATTGCCAGGGCAAAATTAGTCACTCATAAACATTATTATTTTATTCGCTTTTATGAGCTAATGCAAAAATACCGCGATTATTTATTGATTAGAATGCGGATTCATTATTACCAGCCGGTATCTGATTTCCTGGATACTTTTGAGCAAAATTACCGGACAGCTAATGAGCTGAATTACAGGTTGAATGATGCAACCATTGATATTATTAAACAGCATGATGACAGCCAAACTAAAACAGAACATTGGGAGGCCTTGCTTAAAAGTACATTTTACGATGAAAGCATAGATAGCTACACCAGATACAGAGCCGTAGTAAGACTCACACTGCTTTATTACAATTATAGAGATTTTACCAAACTCCGTGATGTATATGAAAACCTGGACCGTATGTTTAAAACCGGACTTTTTTATTCAAAAAGGATTCTGGCAAATTATTATGCCAATCGGGCTATGATGCATTCCAAGCTAAACGAACTGGAAGATTCTGAAAAATATGGTTTCTTATCAATCAGACAAAAAAACAGTGATTATCTGTTTTACTTATTGAATCTTTGCAATGTGCTGTTAAAAGCAGGTAAAAACAAAGAAGCATATTGTTTAATGACAGAATCAATTCCTGAATTGAAGAAAACAGCAAGTTTTTACTATAAAATTGGGTTTGTTGCCTTCTACATAAGGACTTTATTAGCAAATCAAAAATATGAAAATGCAGTGAGCTATGGTGAAACATTTTTGGAAGCATACAAAACTGAAATTTTTAACCATCGTTGGCATTTGTTTTTTAGTGCATATATACAGGCATTGTTTAAGGCTGAGAAATATCCTAAAGTTTTAAGTCTTGTAAGAAGGTATAATTTGGTAAACCGCGAGAAAAAATTCATTGGCGATGCCAAATATTTGCCAATTATTTTATGGCATAATGCTGCTGCAGGCTTTGTTGAAGGTGCCCTTTCAGAAAAAAAGTTGATAGAGACCATAATTCAATCAGGAAAAGAACTTCTGAATCATCAATACAAAAGTGTAAAAATAAGGGAGTTAATCAGACAACTTTCACCTACTCTGCCAGGAATTTTTAAAGAAATAAGCAAGGGATTGGATATTTAACTTTGTTATTTTGTTTTCTTGCTGGATTTAGCCCTTGGATTATATTCCAACGCCAAATCAATCCAATATTCCAACTCATCATCCATATCAATGCCTTCGGGCTCAACAAACACAAAACCTTTCATGGGCTTGCCTGTAAAGTCCATTTCTTTGCAGCCATTTTTACTTAAAGCAAGTTCCTGGATTTCAGGATCAATCCTTACCATCAGGTTTTCTTTTACAATTCCCACACACATTTTTTCATCTACCATAAAAGTGAGGCCACCCATCATCTTTTTGTCATAATAAAAAACCTTTTTATCCCGCAGTACATTTCTGATGCGATCGGCTAAAAATTCGTTGTATGCCATGGTGGTTTAGTTATTAAGGCCTATTTTCTGTACTTATCATTTAACCCGATACCATCCAATATCATCGGAATCACCTTGTCTACCCTTTTTTGTCGCGTGTCTTCCATTTTAGCTTGTGCAACGTATTCGATAAATTCTCTTTGTTTGAAATTGGTAAGTTGCTTGAATTTATTTGATAAATTTGTGTCTGATTCAAACGCCTCTTCTAACTCATCTGGTATTTCAATTTCCGCCTTTGGTTCAGGTTTAAGCTCCAGTCCTTTCTTTTGGTTTTCAAGGGCTTCTATAATATAAGATTTAACCAGGTCGTTTTCAATTTCATCGGAAGAAGAAAAACGCCATTGGCGCAATGCTTTAGTGGTGCCTTCCTGCGCATTGATTAGCTTTTTTGCCGGGTCTTTCAGTAAGGCTCCCTGGTGAAACCAAAGTCCAACGTAACTTTTGAAAGCCGCCATGCCTACAATATTTTTCCCTTTATAGGTATACGTGGGTGCTCCCCATTTTATGGTTTCTTCAAGTCCGGTTGATTTGGCAATTGAAACCAGCTGAAGTAAAGCATCTTCCCACTCCGGGTGTTTGTTTAAATATTCTACAACAGATTTTGCATATTTCAT
>JARGGF010000798.1 GCA_029210905.1 Bacteroidales bacterium
AGTAGCAATGATCAAAAAATAAATCTTAAATCGTCAATCCTTGTTCGGTATTCGACATTCAAAACTGATTTAAGAACAAGGAACATCGATTAGCTCCGCTGAGATCGGCTTTCGCCTAAGTTAACGAATGATGATTTTTAGAAAACACTTCTTAATCATTAATGGCTGATATTCAGTATTTTACATTTTACTAATTTTAAACTCAACCCTCCGGTTTTTAATTTCAATTTCGTTACTGCCTGTACCAAGTGGCCTGGTGCCGCCATAGCCCCTGCCTGTAATTCTATTTTTATCTATCCCTTGCTCTATGAGGTAGTTTTTTACTGCGGCCACCCTTTGTTGCGATAATGCCAGTAAAAGTTGTGGATTACCGCGGGTATCGGTATGCCCGGAAAGCTCAATTTCCATCCGGGGATATGCTTTCATTAATTTTACCAATCTGTTAAGTTCGGGATAAGATGATTCTGTAAATTCTGCCTTACTCCTTTTAAATTGTACATTTTTCAGATTTACTACAGAACCGGCCTCTATTGGCACTAAATATAAATCTCTTTTTATTTCTTTATAGGTTGATATCTTCTTTAAATCAACCTGCTCATTAACAGCAACATATCCTTTGCCTTCCGCCCGAAAGCTATATGCTTTTCCATAGGGCAAAATTATTTTATATGCCCCATTTCCAGGATTAGAGCGGGCATCGCCCACTTTTCCTCCATGGTTTAAATCTTCGTAAATGATGTCAACTCCAATTGGTTTTTTTGTCTTACTATCAAATACTCTTCCATAAACGAGCACCACGGGATCTGGTTTGGCATCTTCACTCATCTTTATTTCAAAAACATCTTCGTTGCCATAAGAATTTCTTGAAGAAACCAAATATGCATAATCTCCTTTTGCAGATATTGAGTAATATGTATCCCAGTCGCTTGAATTTATTGCCGGGCCCAGATTTCGGGGTTCACTCCACTTTCTCCAGCTGTTATCAAGTCGTTTGGTAACAAAAATATCGGCACTTCCATAGCCGGCATGTCCATAGGAATAGAAATATAAAGTTTTATTATCAGAAGCAATAAAAGGCGTACCTTCATTTAAATAGGTGTTGATGTCGTCGCCCATATTAAAAGGTTTACTATATTCCCCATTGGGTAACCTAAAACTAACATATAGATCCTTCATCCCATAGGTATCTTTTCGTTCAATAGACATAATAATTATTTTTCGGTCAACTGTGGGGCAATAGCTTTCGAATTCGTTAAGATTGTAAAAATCCTGGATAACAACCTTTTTTGGTACAGACCAACCTGTGGCAGTGCGGTGCGACATTGAAATACCCTGATCACTTACATAACCTCCATTGCTGGAATAAATGCCCTCAAGTAATAAGGTATTGCCATCAGGCGAAACAGCAATTACTAGGTTATCCCCATCGTTATTAATAGGTTTGCCCATAATTTGCAAGGGTGTCCAGCTGCCATCATCCTTTCGAACCGAAAACCAAACATCATAAAGTTTTTTAGCCCCATAGTTGTCTGGATGATTTTGTCGGGCTACATAAAGAGTTTGTCCATCAGGTGAAATAATTGGTGCAATTTCTGAGTAGGCTGAGTTTATATTGCTGCCTAAATTTTCCTTTTTATAGGATGTGTTTATATCCCTAACAAGATTTATGTTTTTTTGGGGATACGAAACTTTAATGTAATCAATTTCAATGCCTGACTGGCTTCCCAGAACAAAACCTGTTAATGGCCCATGCAAGCGCTCAGAGGAATGCTGAAATACTGAAACTCCATTTATGTAAAATGTAACAGTAGTATTATTTTTTTTTATCAAAAGGGTATTGAATGACCTTAATGGCTTAATATTTTGGTAGTTGCTTAAAGATTTCCAATCAAATGTTTTTGCTTCTTTATACCCCCAAATTCTATAAAAGCCATTTGAAGAGATTGTAAAATTGTAATTATCAGACCATTTAGAGGCTCCCCAACTAATTCCAAATTCAGAATTGTCACTTCCTGTTACCTGCCTAAGTTTAACTTCTATTGAATAATTATCCTTACTATTAAATTGAAAATTTCTCCAAAAAAAATAGGAACTATTTTCTGTTGTATTTTGCAAAATGTATCTTCCACCTGCTATTTTTGAGCTTGCATTTTTATCTTCAGATTCTGTCCAACCATTTTTGTTCGAATTAAAATCATCATAAAAAACATACTCTTTCTGAGCATAAAAATTTATAGCTGAAAGAGTTATCAAAAATAAAAAAAATACCTTCTTTATCATAATACCATGTTTTCAGGATCTGCTGTTTCCCATTTCAGAACTCTTGTTCAGCAATCTTTTTAGATGGAGATTACTTCGTCGTTCCTCCTTGTAATGACGAAAAAAATGTTAACTAAATGTCATTGAGTAACAATTTAACAAATAACCAATAACAATATTAGCAATAATTCCAATTGAAAAAGAGCAGTTCTCTTTATATTATGATAAGGTGCCGGATGGTCTTTATTAAATAGTCAATTTACATGGTAAGACATTCTGAAAAATTAGAAGCTAATCTATCTTTACAATTTTCCCATCTTCCTGAATTTTGTATTTGCGCAATTCTTCATCAGACTTTACAGTTATTTCAAAGTTTTTGTCAATCATGCCTTTTGTATTGTATTCTTGCCCTGCCTGAGGGCCGGCACCAATTAGTTCATAAGCTGCAAAGTCAATATTAGAAATTAGGTTTCCATCATTATCATAGGTACATAAAAAATAATAGGTTGAGCCCATTTCAAAGCGGCCATAGACAATTGCATGAAACATGCTGGTATTCAACGGATTAGAGATGTAGTAAAAATCAGTATAATCTGCCATTTTGTTTAAATCTGTAGCAGATAGTTTCTCTGGTTTAGAAAGGTAAGTCACTTGCTCATCGATAGGGATTTTACCAAAGGCTTCATTTCCTGTAGGATTTTCTTTATACGGTAGCGATACTTTGGCAAATTTGCTTAAAAAAACCTTGAACTTTTCATCAATCTCAGGCTGTTGCTGATTTTGCTCTGTATTCTTTTCGTTTTTTTCTACAATCAACTTTTGCTCTTTTTTAGAATGATTTTCATTCACACCCTCATCCTGCGTATCAGAGCTATCAGAATTACATGACAAAGC
>JARGGF010000799.1 GCA_029210905.1 Bacteroidales bacterium
AACACCTTCGTTGAGTTTAATTCCCCGGGATTGGGATATCTCTCTAAATTTAGCATTCATCTCTGCTGAATATGCTTTGCTCATATCTGGAAAGCGAGGGCCAAGCTGATCATAATTTTTACCAATTAATGGATTTGTAGGTAAAAGGTTTATATGATCAGTTATAAGCATAAGGGAACCTTTTTTAAAACCCAGGTTCATAGCCCCTGCTGCATTTGAGAGCAATAAGTACCTGATTCCTAGAAGTTTCATTATTCTAATAGGGAGTGTTATCTGCTGCATTGAATAACCTTCATAAAAATGGAACCTGCCCTGCATGGCAAGCACCATTTTGTTTTTTAATTTGCCATAAACTAACCTGCCAGCGTGGCTTTCTACAGTAGATACCGGAAAGTTCGGTATTTCTGAATATTCTATAATTTGTTCTGCTTCAATTAGTTCAGCTATTTTTCCTAATCCTGTACCTAACACAATTCCAATTTCTGGATTAGATATCCCCCTAGCCTTTAAAAAATCTTCTGTTTGTTTTAATTGTTCCATTAGTTTTTTTACTATTTATTTAATATCGACACGTATAAATCTTTTACCTGATGAACTTACCCAGATTAAATTTTCGTTCTGAACTGTTATGTGCCGTATTTCATTAATATTCAGCCTCTTTTCTTTCGAATACTGCTTTACAGAAGCATTAAGTGGGTTGTACTTTATAAGCCCATTTTGAGATGCAATCCAGACCATCTCATTTTTTGTAAATGCCAAACTGTAGAATCTTGTATACCTGTCAGCCAGTTTGCTAAGCTCAAAATCTTTCCAAACATATCGCTTTTGAGAACCATTAGGGGCTTCATCATAATAAAGCATCAGTAGTGCTTTATTTAGTGCATCCCGGCCTATTGCCCAAAATTTCCCTTCATTTTCATACAATCCATAAGCAGTTGACATATCGGTCTTTTTTTTCCATTTTGAGTTTTTTTGCATTGCGAAAAAACCATCAGATGTGCACAACCAAACTGTAGGATAATAACCATATTGAATTGAATATATAGTACCCTGCTTTACAGGACTTTCTATTTTTTTAATAGCCTTAGTGATGGTATCAATTGAAAAGATTTCTCCTCCCGATGTGGTTATCAAGATTTCAGGGTTATGGTTTTTGGCTTCAGGATCAATAGTTATACTGGTAATCAGGCAATTGTTATTGGTGCTCAGTGGTTTTATATCGAAGGTTTGTTGTATTCTTCCCTCACTATACTTTACAAGCTGACCCAGATAGGTGCCAAACCACATATTGTTTGAGCCATCCTTAACTAAAATGTTTATCTTATATAGGTCTGATTTTTCATCTTCAAAATAGCGCTTAAATTCTACCCCATCATATTTGTATAAACCCTCAGAAGTAGCCAACCAAACAGTGCTATCATCATCGCATAACAAAGTGTTGATAGAATGAATTTCTTCAGGAAGAGGTATTTGAGTGAAGTTTAAATGTTGTCCGCTTAAATCAAAAAAAAACAGACAAAGCTGTAGAACAAAAAAAGGTTTTAAGAACTTACTTGTTAATTTATTTTTCATTGTACAACATAAAATTTCAGTCACACAAATTTCATTATTGCAAGACCAATGCCAACATTTTTAATTGCTAATTTTAAACCAATACCTTTCATCAAGCAATAAATCATCATCCCCAGCTTTTAGACTAATGGAGTACTTTCCAGGGGCAAAATTTTTATTGGGAATAATAATTTTAACATTTTCAGCACTTACAGCCTTTGAAACACTATATATTTCAATGTTTAATGAGTTATAAAGTTTTAGTTCAACTTTTTCAAGATTACTATCAAAAACATCCTTGGTAATCTTAAACTCTACCCATATATCTGGCTTGCTTCTAACAAAATACCTTACATATTTTTCAGATACACCTTGAGAAGTAAGATATATTTTAGCCTCTTCGGTTGGGTTGTCCTTTTCGTAGTAATAAAAACAATCTAAGTTTACTTTTCTGATAATATCACCTAAATCTTGTATCTGTTCAGTTTGTTCTTTAATCATTTTATCACTTTCCTTAAGCTTGCGCTCAATTTCGTTTTTTTGCCTTTGCAATAATTTAAGCTCATTTTGTGAACTGCTTCCTTCTTGTTCAATGTTTTTTATCTGGGTTTTTATTTGGGCTACTTCAGCATTTAATTCAACGTTTTTAGTCTTTTCTTTTTCAAAATGATCAATTGATTTTTTTAAATTGAAATGCAATTTTCTGTTGTCAATGGTCAGTTTTTCGTTCCTGTTTTTTTCTTCGAGTAAGCGTTCCGCAAGTACTTCTTTCGACATGTTCAAAAGTTGCTCAAGTTGCTGTGTGTTGTCTTCGGCCTTTTCAGAACTATCAGTTCCAAGTGTTATTTTTTCTTTTTCAACTTTAATATCAGCAAGAATTTGTGTCAGGTTTTCTTTTAAAATGCTAAGGTTGACATTATCATCTCCAATTACTGTTTCAATTTCATTAATTGTGGTATTATAGGCGGTTTCAAGCATTTCGTACTTCTTCATTAAAACCATTTGTTCAGGATTCATATGCAGTGAAGCTGTATCTATTACTTGAGCATTTACTTTTTCGGTTTTTCCTTTATCCTTGAATACAAAAAAACCACCAACAATTATTACTATGGCTAATATTGCAATTATTAACCACTCAACTTTTATACGCTTTTTTTCTACCATTTATACATCTATTTGAAACAAATATATATAAAATATGTCAATCGTTTAAACAAAAATAGGCTAATCCGCTGTTTTATTTGAACTTTATTAAAAATTGTTCAATTTTATGGTTTTAATCATAAATCAACGGGTTTCATTCTTTGTTAAAACATTTTGATGAAATTAGGTATGAATATATAAATCTGTTTATACTGAAGAAATTCAAATTCTTGTCTGATGATAAAAAGTGCAATTAAGTATCAGTGCATTAGTATAATAGTGATTTTTTCATGTTATGCATGTAATTCCAAAACGGACATAAACAACGCAAATTGTCTCACAAAATCAGAACATCTTGCGCAGATAACTAATAATTGGTCACTCAATAGATTAGTTGATTCAGAAGGTCTGTACCGGCTTTCAAAATCTGATCGTAAGAATCTGAAAATTGGTGAATC
>JARGGF010000079.1 GCA_029210905.1 Bacteroidales bacterium
ACTGACAGAGCAGACACTATTGAAGAACAGCTAAATTCATCACAATTTTCATCAGAGATAGTTCCACTTCCACCAATAACAGTCCATGATCCATTTCCAACAAGAGGCTTTTCTGCTGTTACCAGGCTGGAGCCCGAACAGACAATCTGGTCTGCACCAGAAATTGGTAAAGAAGGTGAGGCATTAATCAGATATACTTCATCAAAAGTTTCACCATAGCTATCATTTGTTGTCCAGCGCAAAATATTTTCTCCAGGTGAAGCAATAGCCTCCGAATTATAGGATGACGGATCTACAATAGTTGCACTTCCTGAGACGAGAGTCCATACTCCAGTTCCATTTTGAGGAACAGATCCTGCGAGAATAAAGTCTGTTGAGCATAAAACCTGATCAATACCAGCATCTGCCTGTGCTGATAGACTATAATTTATCGTTGAAAAAAATAATATTGCAAGGGTTCTAAAAAGGGAGTTTGATTTTTTCATAAAATTGATCGGTCAACAACAGGTTTTTTTACATTTTAAGAAGTAAAAATAAATCAATTAACCTATATTCCAAGTTGAACAAATTTTATTTTTTAACTACCATCCGTAAAAGCCAGCTATATATCAAGATAGAATTATGTTGATTTTAATTTATGCTGAAATTTAGAACCGTTCTAAATAAAAAAGCCTTCAAGTTTATTTGAAGGCTTTATAAATTTGATCTATAGGTTTATACTACTCCCCAAACATCCCAATAATCTCTTCCTTCGATTTACCTAAAATATTTAATTCTTTTCCTATTTTAATAAAGGCAGAGATGGCTTTGTCGAGTTGGGCTTTTTCATGGGCTGCTGACAATTGAATTCGTATTCGGGCCTGACCTTTTGCTACTACAGGATAATAAAATCCAATTACATAAATTCCTTCTTCAAGTAGTTTTGCAGCAAAATCTTGCGATAGTTTTGCATTATACAACATTAATGCAACTATTGCTGAATCAGAAGGTTTTAAGTCGAAACCAGCCGAACTCATTTTTTCCTTAAAATAAGTGGCATTATCCATTAATTTATCCCTTAATTCTGTAGAGCCACCCAGCATGTTAAAAACTTCTAGCGCTGCTCCAATAATTGCAGGTGATAATGAGTTTGAAAATAAATAGGGACGGGAGCGTTGTCGCAACATATCTATAACTTCCTGCTTCCCGGTGGTGAATCCTCCAAGTGCCCCACCTAAGGCTTTACCTAAGGTGCTGGTAATGATGTCTATACGTTTCATCACATTATGATACTCGTGAGTACCTCGCCCGGTTTTACCAATAAAGCCGGATGCATGACTGTCGTCAACCAATACCAGAGCTTCGTATTTCTCTGCCAAATCGCAAATCTGATTAAGTTTGGCAATATCCCCATCCATTGAAAATACACCATCTGTTACAATAACCCTATGTCGCTGAACCTGAGCAAGTTTTAGCTGTGCTTCAAGGTCTTCCATATTGCTGTGCTTATATCGGTAGCGCTGTGCCTTTGCCAGTCTAACTCCATCAATTATGGAAGCGTGGTTTAGTTCATCAGAGATGATTGCATCTTCTTTATCAAACAATGGTTCAAAAACTCCACCATTCGCATCAAAGGCTGCCGCATAAAGGATGGTATCTTCCATACCAAAAAAATTTGCTATCTTTTTTTCAAGTTCTTTATGGATGTCCTGTGTACCGCAAATAAACCTCACCGATGACATTCCATAACCATGACTGGCCAGTGCCTTTTGCGACGCTTCTATAACCCGTGGATGTGAGGAAAGGCCCAGGTAATTGTTGGCACAAAAATTTAATACAGATTGGCCCGTATTTAATTTAATTTCAGCACTTTGTGGCGATGTAATAATTCGTTCATTTTTGTATAAACCGGCTTCTTTAATGGCCTGTAATTCGTTTTTTAAGAAATCTTGTAGTTTTCCGTACATATCTTGTTTTCAATTATTTATTAATAGTTTTTTTCTTCAATAATTACCAAAATTATAAAAATAAAAGGGTATAAAAAATGATATTTATCGCGCTATGGTTTTACCTGGAAATCGTGCTTCTATTATTAAGTAATTTTATTTTTTTAGATTTTTTAACAAACTGTAATTATCAATAAATCAGATAAATATGAATTTTATTGTGTTATTGTGTAAAAAATACACAATAATATTTGGAGTGAATTGGTTTATGTATTATCTTTGTGTACAAATAACACAATGAAAAATGGAAAAAGAAAAAAAATATTGTTACGAGTATCCCAGACCAGCTTTAACAACTGATTGTGTGATTTTTGGTTTTGATGATTCCGATCTAAAAGTGCTATTAATAGAAAGAGGGATTGAACCCTATAAAGGAAAATGGGCTTTCCCTGGTGGATTTGTAAATATGGACGAAACAACCGAAGAGGGCGCTAAACGTGAACTGTTCGAAGAGGCCGGACTAAAAGATGTCTTTATTGAGCAACTCTACACTTTTAGTGATGTGGACAGGGATCCAAGGGGACGCGTTGTTTCTGTGGCTTATTATGCATTGGTTCCTTTAATTAATAATACGCCCACAGCCGGCGATGATGCAAAAAATGCAAAATGGTACTCTATCCACGATGTCCCTTCTCTGGCCTTTGATCATGATAAAATTTTAAGGATGGCTTTATACAGATTAAAGGGAAAAATAAGATATCAGCCAATTGGATTTGAACTGCTTCCTGAAAAGTTTACTTTAAGTGAATTGCAGCATTTATACGAAGTGATATTAGAAACTTCGATAGACAGACGGAATTTCAGGAAAAAAATTCAGAAAATGGATTTGCTGATAGAATTGGATGAAAAACAGCAAGGAGTCGCTCATAAAGCTGCTACCTATTATAAGTTCGATAAAAAGAAATATGAACAATTGTGTTTAAAAGGCTTTAATTTCGAGATATGATGGTACACAGATTTTATAAGATTGTTAAGATTCAATATGATCATAAGATATCATAATCAGCATAAAATCATCAGTGAACTAATTAATTAATAATTTAAAATTAAAAATCATGAAAAAGAACGCATTATTGATTATCGACCCTCAGAATGATTTTTGTAATCCTGGGGATGTTAATGGAAAAGGCCGTGGATCATTATATGTTGAAGGCGCTGAAAAAGATATGCAACGACTTGCAAAATGGATAAAGGAGAATAAAGAATCGATTGATTTTATTGGTATTACCATTGATTCTCATCAGCCTAACGACATATCTCACCCGAACTTTTGGATGGATAAAGATGGTAATTTTCCTGCACCTTTTACACCAATTACGTATAAAGATGTAGAAGAGGGTAAATGGACTGCCCGCTTTGATCCAAAACGCTCGTTAGCCTATTTGAAAGAACTGGAAGCTCAGGGCGAATATCCTCACCTTATCTGGCCTGTGCATTGTTTAATTGGTTCTACAGGTGCAGCTATTTATCAACCATTGATGGATGCAATAATTGAATGGACCGTTAAAGGTAAATTCTATCAAACCGTGGCAAAAGGAACCTTTCCATTCACAGAACATTTTGGAGCATTCAGAGCCCAGGTGCCAGATCCGGAAAGACCTGAAACTCAGTTAAATCAAGGCTTGATAAAGACTTTGGAAACTTATCAGAACATTTATCTGGCAGGTGAGGCTAAATCGCACTGTGTTGCAAATAGCCTAAAGCAAGTACTTGATGAATCGCCTGATTTGGCTGCAAAATTTATTGTGATTGAGGATGCTATGTCGAATGTAACTGGTTTTGAAACACTTGCTGATCCAATTTATAAGCGGGCAAAGCAGATGGGGGTAAGATTTACTACCACTAAAGTGGAGAAATTGGTTATTAGTTAATTGTTATTTGTTATTAGTTAATTGTTATTTGTTAATTGTTATTTGTTAATTGTTATTTGTTATTTGTTATTTGTTATTTGTTATTTGGTTTGTTAGTTTACAAAATGCAATTATCAATATGCTAATTACCAATATGATATACATGTGTTTTTAAGAAAAAAAATAGTATTTACAAAAAAAAAGTACAAAATGAAAAACGTAAGTTCCCCAAATTATGCAGATCTCGATTTTAATCTTGATTTTGCAAACTTTAATCCAGAGGAGATTGAAGTTGATGAAACCATTAATGCAGTATTTGTTGTAGATACTTCTTATTCTGTATCAACATATATAAATGAGTTAAATACTGCTTTTAATGATTTTACTGAAAGCATGCAAAAATCGCATGTGGCAGACAAACTTTTTGTTTCAATAATTGAGTTTGATAAAAAAGTTAGGGTTTCAAGTGGCTTTAGGCCTGTTGGTTCAATTCCTGTAATGGATTTTTCTAAAAATCTTGGAGGCTGGACCTCATTGTACGATGCAGTATTTACCGGGTTAAAAAACTCCCTGGATTATCGCGAAAATCTTGAAAATTCGGGAGTAGAAACTAAAACCCTTTTATTTGTTATTACTGATGGTGAGGATAATTCATCCAAAAACCCTGCAAGTAAAGTGAAACAAATTATTACTAAATTGAAAAAGGACGAAAAAAGTGCCTTTTCATTCACCTCAGTATTGTTTGGAGTAGGAGACCAGGCTAACTTTGAAAAGGCCCAACTAGATATGGGTATAGAACATTTGGCTCAGATTGGAACTTCTGGCGACGAAATTAAAAAAATGATTGGTTTTATATCTCAGTCTATCTCTTCGGTTTCAGCGGGCAAATCCCTTACTCCTGTTTTTTAATTGAGAATGGACACCTATCTCAATATTGTATAGAAGTACTATATAAGTTCCTGAAAATTAATTATATGTGGTATTTTTTGTCTGAAGACAAAGTGGGATTTTTATATCCAATTTCTAAGTTAATCAGTTCCTGAGCAGTTCGACAAGCTCGCTATACCAATTGTCGAAGGACTAATTTCTAAAACAATGGAAATGTATCAATTAATACGCAAGGGGGAAATGCACAAAGTATTTTGTGAGGATTTTCTCCTTGCAACTAAACTAAACGAACAGTATACTGTTTATGGTGTTTTTGATGGCTGTTCCAGTGCAATCAATTCTCATTTTGCGTCAGCCCTATTGGCAAAAGTAGTAAGGAAAGAATTACAGTCTCTTGTTATCGAGCCTTTTAATTCTATTAGCACATTATTTTCTAATTCAATATTCCGCTCAATGAGGTCTTTGCAAAAAATCAAGAATGATTTGTTACTGGAGACAGATGAATTACTGTCGACCATGATTTTATTGTTTGTTGATAATTTCTCAAAAAAGGCTCAAATATTAGCTTTTGGCGATGGTTTTATCGCAATTAATGGAAGATCAGTAAGTATCGATCAGAACAATTCGCCTGATTACCTTGCCTATCATTTAGATGAATTAGAAAATATTAACGATTTTGGAAAGTGGCTGAACGAAAAAGCAAGAGTGTTTGAAATATCAGAAATTCAAGATGTTAGTATTTCTACTGACGGCATTAATTCTTTTCAATCTAGTGAAATTGCAGAAGAGGATGATAATCCGATTATTCCTTCTGACTATTTTACAAATAACAGCTTTCTTTTGCACAATAAAAGCATGCTGGCCAGGAAGTACAATATTTTGAAAACGAAATACAGAATGGTAAATCAGGACGATATTGCAATGATTAGAATAATAGCTTAAAACGAAAAACGATGGCAAAAATTTTAGTAAAAACATCAGGAGGGAAATCTTTTTACATCGATGATAAAAACGAAATCCAAAGGGGAGGAGAGGGTAGAATACTTTTGCTTCCTTCTGAAAAGGACAAGGTAGCAAAAATTTATCATCCAGGCATAAAGCCAATAAGTGAGGCACGTTTCAATCAACTGCAAAAGTTAGACAAAGAGTTGTTTTTAAAGCCGATTGACCTGATTTTGCTTAAATCTGAAATCATCGGTTTTGTAATGGAGTATGCAGGTTCAAATTATTTCCCCATTTCATCATTATTTAACCGGAGTTTTTGTCTGCGCAATGCCATTATTGATGATTATAAGACGAAGATTGCAAATAAACTAATTGAAGCCGTTAAGCAGGCCCATTTTAATGGCTTTGTAATTGGCGATTTAAATCAGTACAATGTGTTGGCGGATTTAAAAGGCAACTTAAAATTAATTGATATTGATTCGTACGAAACTCCCGGAAATAAGCATACGGGAGTGCTTTTAGATGATATCCGCGATTATTATTATAAGGGAATTGTATCTATGAACAGTGATTATTTTGCTTTATCTGTAATTCTTTTTTATTTGTTTACTTATACGCATCCTTTTAAAGGAATTCATCAAAAATACAAAACATTGGCAGACAGAATGATTCATCAAATTCCTGTGTTCGTTGACGATCCTTTGCTTACTGTTCCAAAATGTTATGAAGCTGTTGAAAATAAGGAAGTACAAACAGAATTTGAACAGATTTATATTAATGGCGAACGATTTTTGTTTTCTGTGAAAGGGACAACCAGAATCGCAACTGTTCCAAAGCCTGTTCTGATTGCAAAACATCAGGAGGACCATATTCTTATAAATGTTATTTTTCAAAATTCAACTATTATTAATGTCAGGTTTAACCATCATCTGGGATATATTGAGACAAGTGAAAAATTTATAATATTTTCGGCCCGTGACAAGGGCTACCTTAGCAAAAAGAATGAGCTTTCTAAAGCTGATTATCATACCTTATACCTTGGTAATGAAACTATTATTGCTCAAAAAAATAATCAATTGTTCCATATTACGGACAACAATAAAGTGGTGGAGATTACCAATTTTAAATTGCCTGAAAACAGTTATACTTATCAGCTTGAGAATGTTTTAATTGTGGTGGGGCAGGGTCAAATGTTCTGGCTTTATCTTGATGAAGTTTTAAACCACTCAATCAGGAACAAACGTATAGAAGTTTTTACTGAAGCTCTATCGCATCATAATGGTTTAATCCAAAACACAGGTGGTGTTCAACGAATGTTTTATCACACGGGCAAGGATTTGGCAACGGTAAAGCTGCCCAAAAAAGTCAAACAACTTTTTCAAAAAGGGAATACTGGAATTATTCAATATATAGAAAATGATCAGTTAATAAACCAGTATTTTAGAATAGACGGGCTTAATTTTCAATTGATGCCTATTAAACCAGACAACTTGCTTGAGTTTGGTTTAATGCCCGGAGAAAACACCGATGGTTTTATTTTTGAACCTGAAGATAATATGCTGTTAATTAGGAGAATAAATAATATCGAAATAGTTTCTGAAATTAAATGCAGTAAAATTAGCCGACAAAGTACTTTAATGTATACAAAAGCTGGAATTATCGTGTGGGAACAAGATAAAGTATTCCTATTAAATCAAAAATAAACTGAATCACATTCTTAAACCAATTACCAAAATATCATCAATTTGTTTATAATCACCTTTCCACTTAAAGAAATTTTCTTCAAGAAGCTTCTTTTGTTCGGCCATTGGCTTGCCATTTATTTCTTCAAGTAATTCTTTAAACCTTTTTTTGTAGAATTTCCTGCCTTCTTTTCCTCCAATTTGATCAGGATATCCATCAGAAAAAATATAGAATACATCACCAGCTTCATATTCCAATTTGTGTGGTTCAAAAACTTTTTCTTTGCGCAAAACCCCACCTATTCCAAAATTGGCACCTTTTATTTCATTAAATTCTCCGTTTTTAAAATAATATAAAGGGCTGCCTGCACCTGCAAATGAAATCAAATTTTTATCTTCCTCAATAGATAATACTGAAATATCCATACCATCTCTAATGGAGTTCGGATCATTTTGTCTTAATGTTTCAACCACCTGCTGATCAAGCTTATAAATAATCTGTTCCGGATCGGTAACTTCCTGGGTTTTTACAGTCACGTTTAAGAAGTTGTGCCCAAGCAATGTCATAAATGCGCCAGGAACCCCATGGCCGGTGCAATCAGCTGCAATTAAAACCTTAATACTGCTTGCATCATCAAAATCCCACGAAGAGTCAACTTCACCATACCAGTAAAAGTCTCCGCTGACAATATCTTTGGGCATGTAAAGTATAAAATGTTCGGGCAAAACTTCTTCTAAATATTTAGGATCAGGGAGAACTGCTGATTGAAGACGTTTTGCATAGTTTAAACTATCAGTTAACGCCTTGTTTTTTTTATTCATTTCACCACCCTGGCGCTCCAGAATGTGGTTTATTTTTATAATTTCATCGTTTGCAACTTTAAGGCTCTCCGATTGTACCAATAATTCCTCTTTTTGCAATTCTACTACTGAGGTTCGCTCTTTTACAATGTTTTCCAGATTGTTATTAAGGTAATCCATTTCTTCGGTAAGTTGTTCCGAAAACTTTATGGCTTCAATAAATTTTGAGGATATAATGTATGCCTGGATGAGCATGAAAATTAAGAAACCAAAAGGTAAAAGATCATAACCATTAATTGAATATTTGTTAACCAGAATATCATTAATTATAGCCAAAGTGAGAAATAATAGACCTATGATTGATTTACTGGCACCTTCTTTCTGGTTTACTATGGCTTTATAAACAATATAGTTAAGATACAATACTATAACAATAAAAATCCATTCAGCAAATGATAGAATGGTCATAAAAGCAGTAACAGGGCTAAATGCAACCACCGCTATCATCAATGCCGCATAACCAACCACTATCCTAATGTAAAGTTTTTTAGTTTCAACTTTAAAAAGTGAGCTAATAAATAGCACTAAAAATATGAGTGCAAAAAAGTAGAAAATATATTCAAGTTTTATTTGAAGGTTCCAGGTAATATGTGGCCAAAACAAATAGACTATATCAAATTCGCTTGAAACTACCACCAGGGCAGAAGCAAAAAATGAAAGAATTGCAAAATACAATGAAGAAACTACCTGTCTGCGAAGAATATATAAAACAACGTGGTAAAGTGCAATTACCAACATAATTCCCAGAAGTAGAAAATCCAGACCAATTTCTTTATTTATACTGGCATTAAGCTCATCTATACTAGAAAGTTGTATGGTATTAACAATTCCACCTCTGACAAAATCAAAATTACAAACCTGAATGATAATTTCCTGTTCCGTTTTTTTTGAATGAAAAATGTTGCTATAACTGGTCCACTTTGGCTCATATTCAGCCTTATTATCACTAACTTTTCCGCTACTGGTAATATAATCTCCATTGATCCATAACTTGTATGCCAAATCAACCCGGTTGATTCTAATCATAAAGATGCTATCCTGAGGATTGGTTTTAACCAGAAGACGATAAGTTGCATAGCCCCTGGCTTCGGTATTTATTTCATTGGTAATTACTGATTCCCAGCTTGATGGAATTTTTGCATAAAGGGGACTGGATGGTTTATTTGTGGCAAAATCGGTTGGACTTAAAAGTTGTTCCCAATAAAATTCCCATTCTCCTGATAAATCAACTATCCCTGTATTAGCAATGGGCTCATCGCTAAGATCAATTATCCCTTTTTCGGCTACAGTTTTCTCTCCATTGTTGCAAGAAGCAAATAGAAAACCAAGAAAAATGATACTTATAAATATTTTGAGTATTGACTTCATCCTATGACCAAAGTTAATATATTATTCTGAATTTTATATATATGCAAGTTTTATTCCATTTTTTAATTTGGGATTAAAACAATTGTCTGGAAAAAAAATAATTATATTTCTTTTTTTTAAAAAAAGAAAAAATCAGTATATGGTTCATATGGATCTATAAAGGCCGTTTTTTTAACGGCCTTTATAAAAATTGTATTTAATGTCGGATTTTATTTTTTATGAAGGGCTTCAGCTCCACCAACAATTTCTAATATTTCATTGGTAATTGCTGCTTGTCTTGCTTTGTTATATTTAAGTCTAAGGTCTCTTAACAGATCAGTCGCATTATCAGTAGCTTTATGCATTGCAGTCATTCTTGCGCCATGCTCTGATGCATTAGATTCCAGAATTGCTTTATAAAATTGAATTTTTAAAGCATAAGGTATCAACTGCTCTGTAATTCCTGCTTTATTTGGTTCAAAAATATAATCTATTTCGTGCAAATCTTCTTTTGGTTCAATTTTAACTGGTAAAAACTGCTCTGCCTCCAATATTTGGACGGCCACATTTTTAAATTCATTGTAAACCAGATAAACAGCATCATATTTTTTTGAAGTAAATTGCTCCATAACATGGTTGGCCAGGATGGAAACATTCTTAAAATCAAGGTTTTCATATATATCCTGATGGCTCTCCTTAATTTCAATTTTTTTTGATTTAAGCATGTCGTTGGCTTTTTTACCAACAGTAATGAAATCTATCTTATTTTGAAGAAAAAGTTCAGGATAACTGGCTTCACATAACTCAAATGCTTTTTTTGTTACATTGGTATTGAATGCTCCACAAAGACCTCTGTTAGAGGCAATTAAAACCATAAGTACCTTCTCAATTTTTCCTTGCCTGGCATAAGGATTTTCT
>JARGGF010000007.1 GCA_029210905.1 Bacteroidales bacterium
TACATTTCCATTCTCATCCAGCACTATGATAATAACATTTGTGCTGGTTGGTTCGCTACCGGCACTGCTTTTAACAAAAGTGCTATCAGTACTATATTCGGTAAAATTTGAGATTAAAAATAAATCCTGGTTCATTTTTATAATGTCAACAATTTGACCTTTTAAGTTTAATTTCTTTTGCCAATTTGTTTCTTTCGAATTGGCATCAATTTGATTAATAATCAGTTCGTCATTTAAACAATCAAAAGCATTTGGAAGGTTTACCTTTATGGCAATCAAATATTGCTGATTAATATCATCATAACTAAAATATCTTGGAAATCCATTAATGCTTAATTCAAATTTATCTTTTTGCTTACCACTTTCATCGAAGCTAATTATTTGATTTGTAGTCAAGCCATTCTCAATCAGGTTGAACAAAACCTCACAGCCTTGCTCTTTTGCCCTTATGAAGGAGCCAATAGAATTTCCTTGTTTATTTAATTGAATCAATTTCAACCATTTAATGCCATCAAGTTTGTTTGATAATGCTATAAATCCCTGTATTTCAGAATTTTTCTGGCTTGTATATCCGGTTATGTAATAATCCCCACTACTTGTTTTATAGAAATCTGAAGTGTAATATTCATTTTGAACAGCTTTTTCAAATTCAATGCGTGATTTACTTAATTTAATAGTTTGATTTTTATATGGTATATTAATCTGATTATCAGATATTTTACTGGTTTTAATCAGATAGGTTTTAAAATTATCAAATGATTTATCAAGTGTTGATTTTAGAAGGCTTTTTTCATTATTTGAATAGTTTTTTAAACCTGATTCTCCCCCATAATTATTGGTAAAAAAATCACTATATTTTTGTAGTTCATAGGTGGTTAAATTGCTTATAAAATTTTGGTTTAGACTATCACATACCTTCTTTTTATTTATTAGTTCTTCATAGAATCGTGCTTTTTGCAAAAGGGTAAATTCTGCATTTGTATCTTCAATATCGTTAATTGGATTTTTAAAATCAGAGAGAAAGTTAATTTTACTTTCTTTATAATTAAATAAATCAAGCATTATTGACTTATGATCATATTTTCCAATTTTATATTTTAGTCGCTCGTCAATTTTAGCCAGTTCAAAATCCGGTTTATATTCTTTCGTTTCAAGTAAGAAGTTTGTATTCTTATTTAAGAGATTATCTGCATTATCAATTGCCTGACGGAGTTGCTTAATATCACCATTTAAGATTTGCTTTACGTTCTTTACCCAGGTGCCATAATCCCAAATGGGGATTTCGTTTTTTAAAAAATCGGAGCTTGTTAAACCATGTAATCGGTAGGTTTCAATAGGCAGTAGTTTATATTTTTGGTTATAATCTTTAATGGGGTAATTTTTTAAGGCTGTTTGATAATTTTGAATATAATATATTGTTGAATCAAAGCTCTTCTCAAGCTCATTTAACTGATTGCTGAAACTTGAACCCGCAGTTAAATAAATGTCCTTTATCTTATTGTTTTTAGTATTTATTTCCTTAAAAATATTGATACACCTGTTGTAATTAATTATACTGGCATTAAATAAATCTGTGACGATATATACATTTTTTTTATATTCAATATTAGCGGCTAGCTGTTCATCAATATATGCATTAACTTCTTCAGCTTCAAGCTTTTCAAATTTCCTGAATCGTTCTACATTTAAATAATATTTGTCGTTTTTTCGAATTTCTTTTGAGTCAATTTTTGATTTGGCTAAACCAAAATATAAACCGGTATTATAGATAAAAAACTCAACATCGCGCAAATTTGTTAATGCATCATAATCTTTTGACCAATATTGAGCAATGAGCCCCAGTTGGAAATAGGTATTGGCAAAGTAGGGTTCCTGTTTCTGAAACACCAATAATAATGAATAAGCCTCCTCTTTGCTTTTTTCACTAACAACCGTATATACATCTTTATATTTAAGATTTTTTTGTCCCCAGATACCTGGCTGAAGGTACAACAATATAAAAGCAATAACCAGATATTGAAATATAGAACTTGTAAAAATATTAGCTTTTTTCATTGTTGAATTTTCTATTAGCGGAAATAACTTTAAATTAAAGATTATTGAATTTTAATAATTTTAAGCTCAACTCTTCTGTTTAAGGCTTTATGCTCATCAGTGTCGTTAGGATACTGTGGCTTGGATTCTCCGTAACCAATTGATATTAAGCGATTTTTACTTACATTCTGCTCTAAAAGGTAGGCTTCAACTGAAGAAGCCCTTCGTTTTGATAAACGTAAATTATAGGCATCAGAACCCAGGTTATCGGTATGTGCCGATATTTCAATGTTAATGTCAGGATTATCATTCATTAATTTTACAACCCTGTTTAATTCTTCATATGAACTTTCGTTTAAATCGGCCGAATTTATTTCAAAAGTAATATCGTTTAGCGTCAGTTTGGTGTCTTCTTTAAGTTGCTTAAGCTTTACATCCAGTTTTTTGGGGGCTTGTTTTTTCTTTAAATCCACTGTGGTATTATAGAAAGAATAACCTTTGGGGCTAACACTTACACTGTACTTGTCACCATCACGCAACTTTATTGTATATTTTCCATCAGAACCAGCAGTTGCTGTTGTTCTTATTACTTCATTGTTATCAAGATTTGTAATAATTACTTCCACAGGCAGACCAGACTGTGTGGCCTCATCAGAGACTGCAATTATAAAATCAACTTTATTTGCTATTAATTCTGCATCTTTTTCAAATTCATCAAATTGCACAATTCCTGTCAGATCAAAATCAAAGGAATGTGTTTCGTAATAATTGGCCTTTAAAAGAAATTTATACTTTTCACCAAGCGGGATATCAATAGTATACCTGCCATTTTGAACTTTTTCTATTGGTGCATCAATTATTTCATCTTTGCTATTTCTAATTTCAATCTGCGCATCAATTGGTCTGAAAATTTCTTGATCAAAGACATTCAGAATCAGTTTGATTGTATTATACAAGCTGATATTTCTGGTAATGTCTTTATTGGATTTTAAGTCTTTGGCCTCTATCAGGATAAAACTATGAGAGTAATCCTTTTTGTGAAAATCTATCTGATAATTATTCCCCCTGGGTAAATATAGTTCATATTTACCATTTTCCGGATCATTGGTGTATTTGGAAATGATACTTGAGGTTACTGGATCAGAAACGATAATTTGAGCATCGATAGGCTTTTTACTTGATAATTCATTAATAGTTCCTACTAATCTGGCATTTTGTGCTGGTAAAAATTGAGGAGGAATTGTGCACTTATAAATTTTGCTCATCTTCAATTTTTTATCGGCCTGTTCTATTGTAAAATATGCCTGGTCGGAGTTAAAGAAAAAAGAAGGTGTAAAATCGTTGTTTTCGGTATTTAAGGTATCTATACTTTCTGCCGGAACCCAAACATTTTTTGCAATCAAGCGGGATTTATAAACATCAAAACCTCCTTTTCCTCCATCTCTGGTTGATGTAAAATACAAGGTTTTATTATCAATACCAATTTTTGGACATTGTTCGCAACCAGTATTAATTGGAATAGGCAACTCTTCAGGATTCTGCCATTCTCCATCACTGTTTTTGGTACTTAAAAATATACTTTTACAATCGACATCATCTAATTTACTATCATTAACATTTCGTGTAAAAAACAGAGAATTATTGTCTGCTGAAATTGAAGGCTGGCCATCGTAATTTTTTGAGTTTACCGGGAAACCAATATTTATTGGTTCTGACCAGGTATTATTTGTTTTTTTCGAATAATAAATTTCAACATTCAAAGAGTCTTTTTCAAAATCTGCACTAAAGTACAAAACGCTGCCATCATAATTAAAACTTGGATACCTGATATTTCCTTCACCATTATTAAAATTGTTAATCTCAGAAATTTCTTCAGGTTCTGACCACGAATCTCCCATATTCCGGGAAAGATAAATTTTATATTGTCCGGATTTATCAGAAACAAAAGCCAGCAATTTTCCATCGTTACTAAAGGCTGGATCATATTCATTTCCAGCGCTAAAATCAATAGGAGGGCCAATTGCAGTAATGTTTTGCCCTGCTAGTTGTTCCGATGAAGTCAATACCAGGATAAAAAAGAATAGCTTACTTAAAAACAAATAGAAAACTTGATTTTTCATTCGAAATGTCAGAGTTTTGGTTGATTTTAGCTTATTGATTCTGAATTGCTTGTTTGATATCTAATTTTTCGCCATTTAAATAAGCCACAACAAATGCTCCTTTAACCCTGGTAGCTTTTACGAATTTTTTGGCATCTTCATATTTTTTGAAATTTCCTACTGCATATTTAAACCATCCATCGTAGTTTTTCATGGTAACTTCTTCGGTAGCTTTATAGAATTTTGCAATTTTATGCTTTGGTAATGCAACCTTTGATGCAGCTATTTGAACCTGATATACAAGACTACCTGAGAGGCTTCTTGACTGTTCTTCTGCCTTTCTTCTTTCCTGCTCTTCAAGGTCGGCTATTTGAGAACGGGCTTCACTGGCATATTTCCCATTAGGAAAATCGTTCAGGTAGTTTTGAAAACTGTAAATGGTGTTATCGCTTAGCGCATTTTGCCAAACACGGTTTTCTTCTTCTTCCAATTGTTTTTTTGTTTCCTGATCGAGGTAAATAGAGTAAGCTTCAATTAATTTTTTTATACCTGAAGTATACAGATTCATGGCTCCTTGCAAATCGGATTTTAGTTTTGCATACTCGATATCTTTTTTTAAATCTTTAGGAGAAACCTGTTTATAATCTTTCATTTTTCTTTTTGCACCTTCATTATCGGTGGCTGCATCTTCAAGCAAGGCCCTTACTTTGGCCTCATCATCTTCATAGGCAAAAACACATTCGCCAACTTTTTGAGAATAAACATTATAAAGCAGGGCATAACCTTTTTCGTAATAGAGCGCTTGTTTGATTCTCAATGTTTTTACTTCCACAGATTTTTTTTCACCTTTTTTCTTTTTTTTGCTGAAATATTTCTGTACTTCGCTATCCTGCTCCCTAATTTGAGCATCCATTTTTTCTGCTTTAGCAATATTATCAGTAGCTCGTCCAACCTGATCCTTTTCCGAATCGGTTAAGTGTTCTTCCATAAATGCTGTCAGATCCTCTTGTGCAAATATTTCAGGAGTGTAAGTGAATCCAAGAAATAACAAAAATGTGATGATAGTAAGCTTTTTCATTTTTCTAATGTTTAAGTTTAATTGATTGTATTTTCAGGGAACTTGACCCTATTTTGTTATCAAGCAATTATTTTGCCATTTTACACGCAAATATAAGCATATGTGACAATTAATAGAAAATTATTGGCATCATATTTTTAAATTTATGTCCTGCAAGTTAGATTTTTTTGTCAATATGTAGAAAATTTTTTTTAAGGTTTTTAATACTGGTACAATTACAGCCCTTGACAAATGGGCTCTTTGCTAATTACCAACATGAATGTTATCAGACGTTTACATAAACTGGTCGATTGAAATATTTATTAAAAAAAAAACAAGATTTGACCTTATTTAGGAAATAAATGTAAAAAACAAGCAACATTTTGCTAAAATTAATCAACAAATTACATATTATGTTTGACCTTAATTATTATATCTCATCCAGCATATTTAAAATTAAGTTTTATGTTTTTTGAAATATTGTAACGTGGTACCAATAAAGATGACAAATATCAGTTTTAAGTAAAATAACGACTTTTTTCTCCAGATTATACATATTATTATATTGAAATATTATTAGAAAACATACGGATTTAGGATGAATATATGTAATTAAGTTATTGAAATACAGACTCTAACATTTTTTATAATTTTAATCAGTTTTATTATTTAAATTCGGTATAAATTAGAAATAAAGTGTCTAAAAAGTGCTAAAAAATTCGTTGCGTTTATTTTAACATATTTACATTTGCACAGCAATTTACGATAAGTTAAATGAGTAATAACAAAACAATTGAACATACAGGCATTGTTAAAAAAATGGATAATAATTCAATTATTGTAGGAATTATTAAAAATTCGGGATGTGCTTCTTGTCAGGCAAAAGAATCATGCAATGTATCGGATGTTGAGGAAAAAGAAATCGAGATTAGAAATTTTGAAAATGATTTCTCTATTGGTGAGCAGGTTAAGGTATATTTTAGCGAATCTTTAGGCTTTAGGGCTTTATTTTTAGGTTATGTACTGCCCTTTTTAATTGTTTTCATTGTTTTGATTGTACTTACCGGTGCGGGTGCAGATGAAGGACTGAGCGGTTTATTGGCTCTGGGTTCTTTGGCTCCTTATTATTTAATCATATTTATTGTGAAGAATAAGCTCAAGAAAACATTTTCTTTTTCAATTAAAAAGTTGATTCATAGAGATTTGTTTGAAAGTATTGAGCAATATAATTAATAATTAAATTGATATGAGCGATATTGTAATTTATACTATTATTACGGTCAGTGCAATTGGTGTTGTTGCTGCAATAATCTTATACCTGGCCGCCCAAAAATTTAAGGTTTATGAAGATCCGAGAATTGATAAAGTTGAAGAAGCGCTTCCACTTGCCAATTGTGGAGGATGTGGATACCCCGGATGTAGGAATTTTGCGGAAGAATGTGTGAAGGCTGATAATCTGGATTTACTTTTCTGTCCGGTTGGAGGAAACGAGCTTATGAAAACAGTAGCTGCTATTTTAGAGAAAGATGCCGTTGAGAAGGCTCCACAAGTTGCTGTAATTCGCTGTTCTGGATCTTTCGAACACCGTCCAAAAATCAACAATTACGATGGCGCTTCAAATTGTACGATAAATGCTCAACTTTACAGCGGTGACACTGGTTGCGAGTATGGTTGCTTAGGTTTAGGTGAGTGCGTTGATGCCTGTACTTTTGATGCCATGTATATGGACGAGCAAACCGGATTACCTGTGGTTATTGAGGATAAGTGTACATCATGTGGTGATTGTGTCCGTGCTTGTCCGAAAGATATTATTGAACTTAGAAATAAAGGCAAAAAAGACAGACGTATTTTTGTATCCTGCATCAATGCTGATAAAGGGGGAGTAGCAAAGAAAAATTGCGCAGTAGCCTGTATAGGTTGCACAAAATGTGAAAAAGAATGTAAGTATGATGCTATTGTTATCGAAAACTTTCTTGCCTATATCGATTTTAATAAATGCGTACTCTGCAGAAAATGTGCACCTGTTTGTCCAACAAATGCCATTCTTGAAATAAATTTCCCGCCCAAAAAGGAAAGAGTTCCTAAGGTTGAAGATAAGGGCGTATTAGCTGAAAAACAGGCTGATGAGAATACTAATTTAATTGAATTGGCAAAAAAAAATAATGATCCTGAAGCAAAAGGATAAAAATAATATTTATTAATAGTTTAAATTTTAAAGCTGATGCTAAAAACATTTGCAAAAGGCGGGGTTCATCCGCCAGAGAACAAATTATCAGCAGGACAGATAATTGAACAGCTGTCTATTCCTAAAACTGTTACCATTCCAATATCACAGCATATTGGTGCCCCGGCTACAATTATAGTTAATAAAAATGATCAGGTAAAAACTGGTCAGGTAATTGCAAAAAGTTCAGGGTTTGTTTCGGCAAATATCCATTCGTCTGTTTCAGGTAAGGTAACAAAAATTGATGCAATACCTGATAGTAGCGGATATCGAAAACAGTCAATAGTTATTCAGGTAGAAGGCGACGAATGGGATGAGAAGATTGACAAGAGCACACAGGTAAAAAGAGATTTTAATTTAAGCTCAGAAGAAATCATACAAAAGATTGGTGAAGCTGGAATAGTTGGATTGGGCGGTGCTACATTCCCCTCCCAAGTTAAACTTTCTGTACCAAAAGGAATGAAGGCGGAACTATTGATTATTAATGGTGTAGAGTGTGAGCCTTATTTAACTTCCGACCATCGGTTAATGCTGGAAAAAGGTGAGGAAATGCTGGTCGGGACCAAAATATTAATGAAAGCATTGCAAGTTGAAAAAGCCATTGTTGGAATTGAAAACAATAAAAAGGATGCCATTGAGCACCTTACCAAACTGGCAAAAAATTTCGACGGAATTGCGATACAGGGCTTAAAAGTAAAATATCCACAAGGTGGTGAAAAACAGCTAATTAAAGCACTTACAAAGAGAGAAGTACCTTCAGGTGGCCTTCCTATTTCTGTAGGTACTGTAGTGCATAATGTTGGAACTGCTTATGCTGTTTACGAAGCGGTGCAGAAAAACAAACCTTTGTTTGAAAGAGTTGTTACGGTTACTGGTAAATCAGTTTCAAAACCTTCCAATTTTATAGTAAGAATAGGAACATCGGTTAATGAATTAATTGAGGCTGCAGGAGGATTACCTGACGACACAGGAAAAATTATCAGTGGCGGTCCAATGATGGGTAAAGCTTTAAGCAATGCAGATGTTCCGGTTACAAAAGGAACATCCGGTATTTTAATTATTCCCGAAGGTGAATCCAGACGTGGTAAAATAATGGATTGTATCCGTTGTTCTAAGTGTGTTGGAGTTTGTCCAATGGGGCTGGAACCTTTTTTGCTCATGTCAGTTACGGAACGTTCAATGTACGATCGCACCGAAAAAGAAAGGGTAATGGACTGTATTGAATGCGGCTCCTGTAGTTATACTTGTCCTTCATTCAGGCCATTGCTTGATTATATAAGGCTGGGAAAGGCTGAAGTTGGAAAAATTATTCGATCAAGAAAAGCTTAAGACCTAAAACGGATCATTGTTAACCTAATTTTAAAATACTTATTAAATAGCTATAAATGAGTAAATTATTAACTGTTGCACCTTCGCCCCATAATTATGGAAAGGAGACTATAAAAACCCTGATGTATGGGGTAATAATTGCCCTGATACCGACCCTGGCAGTTTCTATATATTTTTTTGGAATTGGAGCACTTATTGTTACCGCTACGGCCATTGTTTCAGCAATGCTTTTTGAATATTTAATCACCAAATTCCTACTCAAAAAAGAACCCACCCTCAGTGATGGTTCGGCCATTATCACAGGGATGCTTCTGGCCTTTAATGTTCCGAGTAATTTACCGGTATGGATTATAATTATTGGTGCATTGGTGGCTATAGGGATTGGCAAAATGACATTTGGTGGTCTTGGTAATAATCCTTTTAATCCGGCGTTGGTAGGAAGGGTGTTTCTCTTGGTATCTTTTCCTGTACCTATGACCAGCTGGCCAACTCCGATTACTGCACGAATGCAATATTTAGATGCTGTAACCGGAGCTACTCCTTTAGGAATTTTGAAAGAGGGCGTTAAAAATGGCGAAAAAGTTTCTGCTTTGATGGATCAAATTCCTTCGCATATGCAGCTTTTTATTGGAAATATGGGAGGTTCTCTGGGCGAAGTGGCCGGAGCAGCACTGGTGCTTGGTTTAATTTATATGCTTTATAAGAAGGTAATTACCTGGCATATACCAGGTTCTATTTTAGGCACTATAGTTATATTTACAGGTATTCTTTGGTTAATAAATCCTGATAAATATGCAGATCCTCTGTTTCATTTATTAACCGGTGGCGTACTTTTGGGAGCAATATTTATGGCAACTGACTATGTTTCATCTCCTATGAGTGTGAGAGGACAGTTGCTGTTTGGTGTTGGAATTGGTGTGTTGACTGTTGTTATCCGAATTGCCGGAGCTTATCCCGAAGGCGTTTCTTTTGCAATATTAATAATGAATGCATTTGTTCCTTTAATAAATATGTATATTAAACCTAAACGATTTGGGGAGGTAATTAAAAATGGCTAGTAAAACGGAATCAACATTACGAAATATGGTGTTAGCCTTGTTAATTGTTGCTTTGGTTTCTGCAACATCACTTGGTTATATCTATGAACTGACTAAAGGGCCCATTGAACAAGCCAAGCTTGCCAAAAAACTTGCTGCCATTCAACAGGTTGTTCCTGAATTTACCAACAACCCCAATGCTGATATGTACAAAGTACCAAGTGACGTTGAAGGAGACACTCTGGAGATGTATCCTGCCTATAATAATGATAAATTAGTTGGTACTGCTATTAAAACCTTTAGTGATAAAGGATTTTCTAAAAGAATTTATTTAATGGTTGGACTTTTACCTGATGGTTCCATTAAAAATATCCAGGTTTTGGAACATGCCGAAACCCCTGGACTGGGCGATAAAATGTCAAAAACTAAATCGGACTGGAGTGAGCAATTTAATGGTAAAAATCCTACGGATTTTTCTTTAAAAGTAACAAAGGATGGTGGAAAAGTAAATGCTATAACTGCCGCAACTATCTCATCCAGAGCCTATGCCGATGCTGTTGAAAGGGCCTATAAAACCTTTATGGAGCATGGCAAAAAATGATCTGAAGAAAAAAGATTAATAAAAATTAAAGTAAGTTATTTCAATATAGATTTTTGTAGGGTGTTCTTTTTAATATCTTAAATCTACAATCTAAAGTCTAAAATCTCATAAAATGAGCAAACTTAAAATATTTACAAAAGGATTTATCAAGGAAAATGCAGTTTTTGCATTGTTTTTAGGACTTTGTCCTACTTTAGGAACCACCACCTCTGCAATTAATGGATTTGCAATGGGATTGGCCACCACCTTTGTTTTGGTGATGTCGAACATTGTGGTTTCAATGGTAAAGAACTTTATTCCTGATAAGGTTAGGATTCCTGCATTTATTGTAATTATAGCAACTTTTGTAACTATAGTTGAATTGACCATGCAGGCCTTTGTACCTGATTTATTTGAAGTTTTAGGGTTATTTATACCCTTAATTGTGGTAAACTGTATCATACTTGGCAGGGCTGAAGCTTTTGCTTCAAAAAATAATGTATTGGATTCTTCTATTGACGGACTTGGAATGGGTCTGGGCTTTGCTATGGCTTTAACCATCTTAGGCGCCATTCGTGAAATGCTCGGAAGTGGGGCAATATTCGGATTTAAATTTATTACAGGTGATGGAATGTTGGCATTTGTTTTGGCTCCGGGAGCTTTTATTGTACTTGGATATTTAATTGCCATTACTCAACTTATTAATAAAGGCGATAAGAAAACAGTCTTAGAAGTTTTGTCAGGTGTTTGGAAAATAGCACGGTCATTTCTTAAATTCTTAAATTTTAGCAAATAAAATATAAAACAAAATGGATTACGTTATCATTATCATAGGGGCAATATTTGTAAATAATGTGGTTTTGGCTAAATTCCTGGGTATTTGTCCATTTATCGGGGTTTCGAAAAAAGTGGAAACTGCAATTGGAATGACTGGTGCTGTTACTTTTGTAATGGTTATTGCTACTATCGTTACATATCTTATACAAAAGTATGTTCTGGTTAAATTTGGAATAGAATACATGCAAACCATTACATTTATACTTGTGATTGCTTCGTTGGTGCAACTTGTTGAAATTATCTTAAAAAAAGTGAGCCCTGCTTTGTTTCAGGCTCTTGGTATTTTTCTGCCTCTGATTACCACCAATTGCGCCGTTTTAGGGGTTGCCATTTTAGCAGTCGGAAATAAATATGATTTGCTTAAAAGCACGGTGTTTGCAATTGCTACAGCTGTTGGTTTTGGTCTGGCGCTAATCATATTCTCCGGATTACGCGAACAAATGGATTTGGCCAATATACCAAAAGGCATGAAAGGGGTGCCAATAGCTTTTGTTGTGGCCGGAATTTTAGCCCTCGCATTTATGGGATTTACGGGTTTGGCATAGCCGAAAGAAAAAAATAAAAATATATATTCGCCCATTAATCATATTTGGTGGGCGATTTTTTTTTCATCAATTTGGAATGATTAATTTCAAAAATCAGGTACTGTGTCTATTCTCTCTTTTTTTTGTTTGTAAATATTTCGGGAAAAGCATTTAACAAAAAGAGATCATTGCTCGTTCTTAATCAGCTTCATTATTTCAGTTCCCTCTCTTTGGTTGGGAAATTTCTCAAGCAATAGGTTCGCATATTTTTCTGCTTTTTTAAATTGTTTTGTCTGCACATAGAAAAATGCAGTGGCATATAGATAATCTATATTATCAGGAGCAAGATAAAGAAGCCTGGTAAATGATTTTTCTGCTTTTGAAAATTCATTATTCAACTGATAAACAAGGGCAAGATTGTAATACACCCTGGCTCTTTCAGGCATTAATTCAGCAGCCTTTTTAAGGTATATTGAGGCTTTTCTATATTCTTTACTTTCACCAAGCAATAAGCCCAATGAATAATGGGCTTCAGCATATCCCGGGTTTTCATCAATTACTTCCATAAATAGTTGCGCTGCCTTATCATTTTGGTTTTGTTTATTGTATATCATGGCAAGGTTTATCTTTGCCGGATAAAATAGATTATCAATTCGGAGCGCTTCTATAAATTGATCTTCGGCTTTGTCCAAATGTCCTGTATTTGTGTATAATAGACCCAGGTTGTACCTGCTGGCAGAAAAATCAGAAGAATAGTTGGCTGCGTTAATGTATTCCTGCAATACCTTGTTAAAAACTTCATGATACTTAGCAGGTATATTTTGAATGGGAAGAGAGGTAAGCATAAATGCAGCCTGCGTGCGAACAGCTTTTACAGAGTCCACAAGCAACGGTGCTAGTATGTTAATAAATTGGTAAAGGTCGTTATTATAATAATTTTTTACGGCCGTGTATCTGATAATATCTGCGGAATCTTTTAAAAATTGGTTAAAAAGCTGAATACTTTTAGGATGGCGATAGTTTCCAAGCAGTTCAAGGGCACTCATTCGAATGATAGGAGTGTAGGCGGTATCGAGTGACAATCTCATAAGATCATCAATGGCACTTGTATCACCTTTTCTTCCTGAAGCAAGAATTGTCCCAAAATGGGTGTCTGGTTTTTTTCCATACCAGCTTTCAATAGAATCGGCTGCCCACTTTGGGGTTTTATCTGTATGGCAATCTGTACAAGCGTTTGGGGTCCCAATTGAAATGGTTAAATCCGGTCTTGGAATCCGAAAACTATGGTCGCGCCTAAAATCAACACCCATGTAATATCGCCCAGTCATATGGCAATCAACACATTGAGTACCATTGCCTTTATCGAAAAAGCCATTGTTAGATTTCAGGCTCATTTCACCCGTTCCATTATGAAAGTGATGTGATTTTGAGTCGTATTTTTTGTAATCATGACATTGGTAACATAAAGGATTGCCTGATAATTTTGTCTTGAGGCTGTGTGCATTATGGCAATCATTGCATTTTACATTATTTTTATACATTTTGGTCTGAAGAAAGGAGGCATAAACATAATCCTCTTCAAATATCTGACCATCGGCATAATAAAAAGGAGCACTTAATAATTGGGGCACCAATTTATTCATTGCCCTTGAATCGCTATGACCTTCCTCACTTAAGGAGCTTCTCCTGGAATGGCAATAGGCACACTGATCTATATATTGTTTTGAGCTAATATTGCTGGTTTGAAGTACCAAGCCAAAATTTACATTTTTTGGCCTTTTAAGCGAATCTGTTGCTGCCCAGGCTAAGTGGTTGGATGCAGGTCCGTGACAAGCTTCGCAACTTACATCAATTTCAGCCCAGGTGGTTGAAAATTTATGGGTTACAGGATCATAATTTTTTTTATAATCTGTTGTATGGCATTCGGCGCACATCCCGTTCATATTTTGTCCGTTGCGGGTCCAGTATAGCCAGTCATCCGGCTGAATAAATTCACCATGGGCTACTGAATCAGACAAGTGAAACCACCTGTTTTTATCTGAATCCCAGGCAATTTGCAGGCATTGTAGGCGTCCATCTTCAAAAGGGATGATGTATTGTTGCAATGGTCTAACACCAAATGTGTAAATAATTTTATAATCGCCGGCTTTTCCATTTGGACCGAGTGTATGTACATAAAAACTATCATTTTTAGTATATAATTTATGGGTAAACCCGCCCCATACAAACTCAGCATTGTTAAAGTCACCTCTTACAGTTTCGCTGCTTGCCGTATCCATAGCTCTATCATGATCTGAACCCAGCCATAAGTCATACTCTTGTTGATGGCATTCTATACAGGTTTGTTTTCCGACAAATTTTGCGGTGGATTTCTCAAATTGATCATTTGAGTTGCAGTTTATAAGGTTTAATAGAAAAATTAATACAAACGTTTTTTGTAAAAGTCTCTTAAATGGAAAAAACAGCTTCATCCTTTTGTACAAAAAGTAAAAAATGGGAAGATAAAAATAATTTTATTAAGGTCCATGACCAATGACAATTATCATCTGCCATAATATTGTACTTAGCTTTTTTATTACTTACTTTTGTGGTAAAATGCAAAAGTTTCAACATTAAATAACCAGAAAAACAATCATGGAAAGAGATAAACTAATATTTGATTTAATTGAAGAAGAACACCAGCGCCAACTGCATGGTATAGAACTAATTGCTTCAGAGAATTTTGTAAGCGAACAGGTAATGCAGGCCATGGGGTCGTGGCTGACCAATAAATATGCCGAGGGATATCCAGGCAAAAGATATTATGGTGGTTGCCAGGTAGTTGATAAAACCGAACAATTAGCCATTGATCGCTTAAAAGAGCTATTTGGTGCGGAATGGGCAAACGTGCAGCCTCACTCCGGCGCACAGGCAAATGCGGCAGTTATGTTAGCCTGTCTGAATCCTGGTGATACTTTTCTTGGTTTGAACCTCTCACATGGTGGACATCTTACCCATGGTTCGTTTGTGAACTTTTCAGGCATTCTTTATAATGCTGTTTCGTATAATGTTAAGGAAGAGACCGGTACTGTTGATTACGATGAGATGGAACAACTTGCACTTAAAGAAAAGCCAAAGATGATTATTGGTGGAGCCTCAGCCTATTCGAGAGATTGGGATTATGCAAGAATGCGTGCAATTGCTGATAAAGTTGGCGCCCTGTTAATGTTTGATATCTCACATCCTGCCGGATTAATTGCAGCTGGTTTATTAAAAAATCCATTACCTTATGCGCACATTGTAACAACTACTACACATAAAACGCTACGTGGACCCCGCGGTGGTGTTATAATGATGGGAAAAGATTTCGAAAATCCATTTGGTAAAAACACTCCCAAGGGTGAAATCAGGATGATGTCATCATTGCTTGATTCAGCCGTTTTCCCTGGAACCCAAGGTGGGCCGCTGGAGCATGTTATTGCTGCTAAAGCAGTTGCTTTTGGTGAAGCATTAACAGATGAGTTTAAAGAGTATCAAAAGCAGGTATTAAAAAATGCCCAGGTGATGGCTAAAGCTTTTGTTGAAAAAGGCTACAAGGTTATTTCAGGGGGAACTGATAATCACTCCATGCTGATTGATTTGCGGACCAAAGTTCCCGAAATTACCGGAAAAGAAGTTGAAAAAGCTTTAGAAAGAGCAGATATTACCATTAACAAAAATATGGTTCCTTTTGATAGCCGTTCCCCTTTTCAGACATCCGGATTAAGAGTTGGAACCCCTGCTGTTACTACCCGTGGATTAAAAGAGAATGATATGCTTAAAATTGTTAACTTAATAGATGAAGTAGTTACGAATATAAAAAGTGAAGAAGTGATTGAAAAAGTAAAGAAGGCTGTTAATGAAATGATGAAAGCTTATCCATTAACAACTCATTAAATAGTACTTTTTCATTATTGTGCCTGATTAATATTGATTGATTTTAAATTGTCAGTGCAACATAAAATAAGCATTATAAAATGTGGCATCTATATTTTATATTTGCCACATATTTAATTATATACATATGATAGCAAGATATGTAGCAAAGTTTATTTTTTGGCTCATCGGTTGGAAATTTGATCCCAGAATTCCCACAGAAAAAAAATATATTATCATTATTGCTCCACACACCAGCAACTGGGACTTTTTAATAGGTAAACTTACAAACTGGATTTGTGGTGTGAGCCCAAAAGTGCTTGTAAAAAAAGAGGCTTTCACCTTTTTAACGGGCCCGTTTATCCGAATGTGGGGCGGAATCCCAATTGATAGAAACAATACGGTAAACATTGTGGATCAAGTAGTTCAATATTTTAATGATAATGAGGAATTTATCCTTGGAATAACCCCGGAAGGGACTAGGAAAAGGAACCCAAACTGGAAAACCGGATTTTACAGGATTGCAGTGAAAGCCAAAGTGCCCATTTTTTATGGGTATATTGACTTTAAAACCAAAACAGCTGGTATGCACGATCATTTTGATCCTACAGGTGACATGGAAGCTGATATGAAAAAAATTAAAGCTTATTTTAAAGATATGGAAGGTTACCATAAGGAAGATTTTGCTATTGAATAATTTGTAAAACCATTTATTTTAAAGATCTAATTTCCAATTTCTAATTTCCAATGACCAACAATCTAAAAGTAACAACAATACAAACCAATTTAATTTGGGAAGACGTAAAAAGAAACCTGCTTAATTTTGAGCTTAAAATCAGGAATATAGGTGAAATTACCGATATTATTGTCCTTCCTGAGATGTTCAGCACCGGATTTTCAATGAAACCCGCTGAATTTGCTGAGTCAATGGATGGTGAATCAGCAGGCTGGATGAAAAAAATGGCCACACTGACCGATGCCTTGATAGTTGGGAGCCTGATAATTAAAGAAAATGGTAAATTTGTCAATCGTCTGTTAGCTGTTAAGCCTGATGGTGCAATGGAATATTATGACAAAAGGCATTTATTTGCCATTGGAGGGGAGCATAAAGAATATGATGCTGGAAATAAACTATTGATATTTTCGTATAAAGGGTGGAAAATAAACCCGTTGATTTGTTACGATTTGCGTTTCCCTGTCTGGAGCCGTAATCAAAATGATTTCGATATACAAATTTATGTAGCCAACTGGCCGGAAAAACGTAGCTTTCACTGGAACATATTATTGCAGGCCAGGGCAATTGAAAACCAGTCTTTTGTAGTAGGAGTTAACCGGATAGGAGCGGACGGAAATGGTTATCTCCATTCAGGCGATACTTGTATTTTTGATCCCATGGGAATACGGATAAGTAAAACGAACCCAAATGAAGACAGCACAGAGACAGTTACACTTGACAAAAGTCTTTTGGAACAAGTGAGAAAGTCTCTTCCATTTTTGCAGGATGGGGATAATTTTACGATTGCTTAAAATACCTAAAATGCAAACCCTATTCTTATCACAGGGTTAGTGTAAGGAGTAAATTCAGTTTCGTTAAGGTTCCAAAGCACCAAAAAGTAGATACCACTGCGTTGTCCAAGTTTTTGAAAGTAGCCACCGCCCACCAGGTAACTATCAATCCATTTGCGATAACTTTCTATTGTAGGTGACAAACTGGTATATACTTCTACGTTTAAAGCCTCTATTTCGGCGTGGGCAAATAGTCCCTCAAAAATAAAGAACCTGGTAAAAACACTTGCACCGTAGGTAGAGTAATCAAGAGTGGGTATAAAACGCTTGTCGTTGTAGTAGCTATAACTAATACCAATACCTGTATGGAAGCGCTCAGTGACCTTGTAGCCAATAATTGGCGACACTTCAACCTGGGTTACGGTACCGAACTGCAAACCTAGTCCCCCACCAAAAAACAATTTATCGGCAAATGATGGTTTTTCTTTTTTCTTTTCGTAATACTGGGCATTTAACTGCAGTGTGAAAATGCTTAATAAAATTATGGTTGATAGTGTTTTAAGTGTTTTCATCTTTAGATAATGTTTTAGTCAAACAGGAATATATGATGGCCTGAACCATTCTCATTCAAATAATTTTCTTCTTTATAATTTGATATTAAACCGTAAAAATAACGAATATTTTTTTAATAAATTATCTGTTAGTGTTATCTGGTGCACGATAAATTTACATGATGTAAAGAGATAATTTTATGGTTTACTTTTTTCGTACAACGGAGCTTCAGAAGAAGTACTTTTTTAACAACCTCTACAGGGTAAGTGAAATTTGGCATCCACTTATGTTGTTCCTATTAGTAGAGGTGCTGACTGTAAAATTCCACACCAGCCTAATACCAGCAAAAAATTAAAAAAAATCACCTTATTTCACCAGGCGCAAACCTGTCCTGCATTCATTTTAACAAATTTCCTTTGGAGTGTTAAATAAAGTACACTACTTTTAATGCGTAAAATCTGAACTCATTAAAACAGTTAGTCTGTAAAAGCAAATCGCAAGCATGCGTAACTTTTTGATAATATTGTTAAATTGTTAAGTTGCTAAAATTCAGCAATTTAACAATATAGCAATTTAACATTCGTAACACAATAATTAACATATAGTTGCGATTTTAAATTGCAGATCAGTGTTTTTACTGAGATCTGAAAATAGGTTGGCTGGCGGTATCTTATGCTTGCGATTATAAAAGATATATCAGTAATATGGGGTAGCCCTAGGGTTATACAAACGTTACTCACCATGAAAAAATAAGAAATGAAAATCGAGCTATTAATCATAATTACAATAAGTCTACTATTTGGATGTAAATCTCAAAATAAGAAAGTCGAAAAAAAGGACTATGAAATCATATATGATGAAGGAATATATGTGGAGAAGTTTGATTCAAAGAATACATCCGAAAATAGGTATACAGCAAATAATCAAACCTTCTTGGAAGGTAATAAACTTACTTTTGATTATTATTATGAAGACCACAGCGGTAAAAAGTATAAATTTCAAGAGATTGATGGTGCAGGAGATTTGGATTTTAAAGAAATGGTAAAGCATGGTTTTTCGTTCCACTTGATAGCATAAACGATAAAACAATAGATAAAGTCATCCTTACAGTTAAATACGGATTACAACCAATGATTAACAACAATCCAGATTATAATCAAACAGTAATTTCATATAAATACCCACAAGTAAATGGAGATAGAAAATTTAGTTCTTCAACTGGAGTAATCGAAAATGAAAAGAACGTTTGGATGCATCCACCAAGAGATAGGTTTTTTAGGATTTTAGAAATAAATCCTTTTCCATTCATCCAAGCACCATATGAAATTGGTAATAAGTGGAATTGGTCTTTGGGAATTGGTAGTTTTTGGGGAGACGAAAGGTGGAAAAATTGGAATGAATCAATCGAAAACCAATACGATTACGAGATTGTAGGTAAAGAGAAGATTAAGCTTGAAATCGGAGAAGTTGAATGTTATATAATTGAATCTATTGCTAGAAGTTCAATTGGACAAACAAGATTAACGGCATATTTCAACATGGAAATAGGGTTTGTAAAATTGGACTATACTAATATAGATTCAACGAGAACAGTTTTGGAATTAATAGATTTTGAAAAGAAGGAACACGGTGAGTAACAATGCTAAGAAACATCCTGCAT
>JARGGF010000800.1 GCA_029210905.1 Bacteroidales bacterium
ATATAAAATTTAGTATAGAAAGAAAAATAACATTCTGATTAAAATTAAAAAATAGAGAAATGCCAAAAATGAAAACAAATGCCGGTGCAAAAAAAAGGTTTAAGTTGACAGGAACCGGCAAGATTAAGAGGAAACATGCTTTTAAAAGTCATATTTTGACAAAAAAGTCAACTAAAAGAAAAAGAAATCTTACTTATTTTGGAATTGTCCATAAGCGTGACGAAAACAACATTAAGTTGTTATTAGCCATGAAATAAGATTTTAATAATTTACATAAATAGTTTATAACCAGAAATTTAGTACAAAAGCTTTTTGAAATAGAAAAACACTGAATTTCAAAATAATTAGAAATTATGCCAAGATCGGTTAACGCGGTAGCATCTAGAAATAGAAGGAAAAAGATATTAAAACAAACCAAAGGGTATTTTGGTTCAAGATCTAATGTCTACACTGTGGCGAAAAATTCGTTAGAAAAAGGTTTAACATATGCCTATCGCGACAGGAAAAACAAGAAAAGAAGTTTCAGGGCACTTTGGATTCAAAGGATAAATGCCGGTGTAAGGGAATATGGAATGTCTTATTCCGAGTTTATGGGTAAAATTAATAAGAAAGGTATTCAACTGAATAGAAAAGTTCTTGCTGATTTGGCCATGAACCATCCCAAAGCTTTTGAAGCCATTGTTAATGAAGTAAAATAAATTATTATCAATCAGAATGTTATCAATGCTGCCTGAAATTCAGGCAGCATTTTTTTTACCTCCAAACTTACAAAATTTAGTATGCATTAAGTTAATTATCCTTTCCATAAAATATGAGAGTAACTAAAATTCAATGACAATTTTCTAATTAATCTGACGGATAAGCATTCCCGGATAGAATTTACCGGTACCGTTAAATATAGTATAACCTAATCCAGCATTAGGGTTCTTGGCTTCATCAGGTTCTTCGCCGGCCATATATCTATTGTCCCAAATTTGGTCTTTATCAACACGAATAATACCTTTTCTCTTGTACTTTGTTCTCCCGTTTTTATCCTGAATTTGCTCCAACACTTCAAATTTGTCACCTTTTTCAAGACTTTCTTTTAATCCAATTTTTGCCGAAAGCGGATCAATACTATATAAAGGAGTTTTTGTCCTGAAAACTTCATATTTTTTTTGCAATTTGGCAATTACAGCATCTATAGCTCTTACAGTTGCAATTCTCACCAAATCTTCTTCACTTTTTTGAGTGAATATTGTTGATTGCAAGTCGGCCCAAGCTACCTCATGCCCAATAAGTTTTAATTTAAAAATATCAGAATTTTCAAATGCCTCTTTTCTGGCAATATCATCTGAATTTTCATCAAGCCAATATTCATTGTAGAGCACTGCAGCTACTGAATCGTTCCAATCAAGCTGATAAAGATACGATGTGGTTCGCACCACATATCCTTTTCCTACAACTGTTAGACCTATATCAGCCACATCAATTGCATCAACTAAAGCACTTTGATTGTCTTCATCTTTTTGGTTTTCATCCTTATTTGCTTCGTCTACTGCTAGAGCTACTTCTTTCAAAATAGCCAATCCTACTTTTACTTTTTTTGCAACCTCTTCTTTACTTACATAATCAAAATCATTAACAATCAAAAATGTATTGTTTATTAGTTCTTCGCCAGCATCGGCGAGCAAAGCCTCTCCCCTTTTACTGCTCCTGGCGAGGTTCACATCCATTTCACTGGCATCATAAGAACCTCTTTCAGCAACAAGCCCCATATTAAAACTTCCATCAGGCTGTCTGTTAAACCATTTGGCAACCATTTTCTTAGCAATATCATTACTATTTAAAAAATTAGTAATATTCAATTCCTGAGCTGCTATCTTTTCAGGTCTTTTTTTTATTGATTCTGATATTCCATTTTCTATTATTCTGCAATCCAGAATGTGATCGTTAAACTTATCAGGAATAGGAGAATTTATAAAGGTGGTTTGAATTGTATCTGCATATTTTCTACTTGGCTCAGTAATCATCATGGTAAACAATGAGCTTCTTCGATATACAACTTCAGTCTTTATGTCCTGGCCGGCTGCAAACAGAGGTAGTAAAAATAAAAGGCTAAATAATTGAAATTTTGTCATATTATGCTAGGTTAAATGGTTTTACACAAATTTACAATTATAAGGCCTAATATGTTTCTTTTTTGAAAAAAAAATACACTTAATTGTCCATTGAAAGCAATATTATTGAATCTTTTTAAGTTTATTTTTCGCCGATGCAATTTCCTCATCAGCACTTTTTTCAATTAGAGTAACATTTCCATTTATTTCAACTTCAGCTCCCTCTTCAATATTTAAACCTCCTTTGATAATAACATTTGCATTTTTTCCAAATGTTACCTTAGCCCCTTTTTGAATTATCACTCCTGAATTTTGCTTTTTTGCAGGTTTCTCAATGCCAAATAAACTACTGCAGTAAGTGCAACGCAACTTGTCCTGGCCTTCAGTTTCAAAATCAGAAGACCCACACTGGGAACATTGAAAGTTTACTATTCTCATATCCCAAATATATGTTTTTTTTTGAATGAAGAATAAGGTAATTTGACGATTAAACTGATTTAGTTTAACATTTTAAGCAAGCGATCTTCATTAATTTCTGTAGCAATCCCATTTTTGTGCCAATGCTTTTTACAGCCACAAAAATCAAGTAATAAACACTGTGCAGGAATATTCAGTTCGCGCATTTCATAACCTCCTGGCACAAGGTTAAGCAGACAAGCCACAGCAATGAGCCCGGTTTGATCATTGTTTTCCCACTTTTTTAGCCATTTGGTAAAACTTGATGAATGTGGCACAATATTTACACTAAACTTGTTTTTATTACCTAGATTGGTTAGTTCATATATTTTGCAATTTTTGTTACAAGACGTGCAAGTAATGTCAAAACCATCTTGCTTAGCTTTACAAACCTTGCCATTGTTAATTCTCATGCATCCTGGCACCAGTAATACCTTGTTTTTTGTTTTTTGGTAGTCTGTTGCAACTTTTTCCGTTCCTTCCTTTAGTGCCTTAATTCTACTGTTGATTTCCGTATCATCATATTTGGTAATATTTGCAATAGAACCTATTGGCAATATGCTAACTGCTGCTATTACCGCATTGATGTTATC
>JARGGF010000801.1 GCA_029210905.1 Bacteroidales bacterium
CTGTCTCCATGACCTTTCTTGCCCTCATCCTTCTGGGCGTAATTACTTCCTTTGACTTGCCTGTTTCTTTGCTGCCTTCAATTGATATTCCTAAAATTACGGTTCAGGTTAGTAATCCTAATGCACCGGCACGAGAAATTGAAAATACAGTAGTTAAACCATTGCGCCAGCAGCTGATGCAACTATCAAATTTAAAGAATATTAAAAGTGAAACACGCGATGGTTCGGGCATTATTTTTCTTGAATTTGAATATGGAACCAAAATCGATTACGCATTTATTGAAACCAATGAGAAAATTGACAGGGTAATGGGGCAAATACCTGTCAAAATTGAACACCCTAAAGTTATAAAAGCTAACGCAACAGATATACCAGTTTTTTATTTAAACCTATGCCTTAAAGAAGAAGATCAGGAACCGATAACAAATAATGAATTATTTCCTGTTTCACAATCAATGGTTGATTTAAGTACTTTTTCGGAACAAGTGATAAAAAAACGAATGGAACAATTGCCTGAAGTGGCCATGATAGATATCAGCGGCATTGTTTATTCCCAAATTTTGATACTGCCCGATTTAAAAAAGCTGGAAAGCCTTAACTTGAGTGTTTCAAAGCTAGAAGCCATCATAAAAAACCATAATATCGACTTAGGTAATCTTATTATCCGTGATGGACAATACCAATTTAACATCCGATTTTCGAACACCTTGAAAGATAAAACCGACATAGAAAATATTTACCTGAAAGTAGATGACCGCATACTACAATTAAAAGAAATTGCACAGGTAATTGAACACCCTGGTAAAATTAAAGGAAAAATACTTTTTAATGGTAAAAACGCTATTTCAATGGCGGTTATAAAACAATCGGGGGCACAAATAGAAGAAGTAAAAGAAAAATTGGAAGCCCTCATTCTCGAATTTGAAAAGGACTACCCACATATTGAATTTAGCATCACTCGCGATCAATCGCAATTATTAGCATACTCTATAAGCAATTTAAAGCAAAGCCTTTTATGGGGTACCGTACTTGCTTTGCTGGTAATGTTGTTTTTCCTTAAAGATTTTAAATCGCCTTTATTAATTGGTATTAGTATCCCTGTATCGCTCCTATTAACGCTGCTATTTTTCTATTTGGCGGATATTTCCATCAATATTATTTCGCTTTCGGGACTAATTTTGGGGCTTGGAATGATGGTCGATAACTCCATTATTGTCATAGATAACATTACACAATATAAGGACAGGGGCTATGGTTTAATTGAGTCCTGCATTAAAGGCACAAATGAGGTAATTCGCCCTTTGTTGAGTTCTATTTTAACCACCTGTGCCGTTTTTATCCCATTGGTATTTGTAGGAGGAATTGCAGGCTCACTATTTTACGAGCAGGCTATTTCTATTACTATAGGTCTTTTTGTTTCATTGGCCGTTTCAATTAGCTTATTACCTGTTTATTACAAACTTATTCATATAAAAACTAAAAAAAAAGCAGGGCATGGGTTCATTGAAAAACTAAACCGGATTCAATACAATAAGATTTATGAAAAAGGCTTTCACCTGGTTATGCGAAACCAGCTTGCCTCTTTGTTAATTGTTACAGCAATGATTATTTCGTCAGTTTTTCTCTATACACAACTAAAATTGGAGCGTTTGCCCGAAATGGCCAAAACAGAAACATTGCTCACGGTCGATTGGAACCAGCGCATTAACATTGCCGAAAATGAAAAAAGAACCAAAAATATCATAAAGCAAGTAGCTGAATATATTACTCAAAATACCCTGTTAATTGGTGAACAAAAGTTTTTATTGGATTTAAAAAACACTTCATCAAGTGCCGAATCAGTTATTTATGTCAAAACAAATTCCCCAGATGATTTAGAAAAACTTAAAGATAACATTTCTGGTTTTTTTTCGGAACAATATCCTGAAGCACTAATTGAGTTCGAAGACGCAGGCAATATCTTTAACATTATTTTTGCAGATAATGAAGCAAATTTCATTGCAAAATTAAGATCTACAGATGATTTTGGCAATGATAAAAACACCTTTTTAAAAAACAACCTTCAACTATTGTCAGATGGTTTACCCGCCTATCAAATACCACCACCTGCTTTTCGCGAAATACTTGTCTTAAAAACAGATCCAATCCAATTGGCCTTGTATGATGTTGCTTTTGAAGCACTTTATTATAAACTTCAAACGGCACTTAACGAGCACGAAGTTTATTTAATTTCAGGCAATAATCAATTTATGCCCGTTATAATTGGTGATAATCCACAAACTATAAGGGAAATAATTGCACAAACTATGGTATTGACAATTAAAGGCGAACAAATCCCCATTCGCAACATTTTAAAAGAAGAAAAAGATGATGATTTAAAAAATATCATTGCAGGACAAGAAGGTGAATATTATCCTGTTGAGTTTGATATTGACAGTAAAAATATAAAACAGCTGAAACAAGAAATTAGAACAATTCTTAAAGAAAACAACCAATTCGAAGCCGACTTTTCAGGAAGTATTTTCTCTAATCAAAAAATAGCCAGAGATTTACTTATTATATTATTAATTTCCAGTGCATTACTGTATTTCATTTTAGCAGCACAATTTGAATCACTAAGTCTTCCATTAATTGTTTTATTAGAAATCCCAATTGACATATTTGGCGCTTTTGTAATGCTAAAAATATTTGGGTCCAGCATCAACTTAATGTCTATGATTGGTATTATTGTAATGAGTGGTATCATTATTAACGACTCCATTTTAAAAATTGATACCATAAACAAATTAATAGAAAATGGTTATTCACTATTGCATGCCTTAGTTGAGGCAGGGCATCGTAGGTTAAAACCTATTTTAATGACCAGTTTGACGACCATACTTGCTCTTTTGCCATTCTTATTCACAAGTGGTCTGGGCGCTGATTTGCAAAAGCCTTTGGCACTGGCTATTATTGGAGGAATGGCGGTTGGTACAATTGTAAGTCTTTATTTAATCCCCTTGTTATACTATTATTTAAAAAGGAAAAATAGAGACTAAAATAATTCCTTAGACATCTGAATAGAAAAATTAAAAAGTAGAACTTTAATTTAAAATTCTAATAAATGACATTTAAACTTCAATTCTCGTAATCCCCCT
>JARGGF010000802.1 GCA_029210905.1 Bacteroidales bacterium
GGTGATGCATGTTTACGGTTATAATTAAAAAAAGAGGCTGATAAATCAGACCTCTTTGTCTTTTTAAACAGCCTCTTGGTTCATTGAAATTTCGCCCAGGGCTGCATGGTGTATTGGTTATTGGTTATTATTTTATAGGTAATCATGTACCGCCTTCGCAAAATCAAACGGGTTAAATGTTTTCATCTGAATATGGTCCATCTTGATTTTTTCCTGAAATAGAAGCCAATCGATAAAACCAATAAAACGGAAAAGACCACTATCATCACCTTTATCCAGGGTTTTACACTTTTCACTGGTGCAATATCCCCCATTAAAACCAGGCCGGCCCAATATTTTGGCTGTGCCAGTTCGGGGCTTGTTTTTTCTATATAATCTATTTTGGCAAGCTGCAATGCTTCACTTTTCGATTTTCCTTCTGATAAATTCCTGTAAAAACTTTCCATAATAATGGAACTGGACTCGTCGTTTATTTTCCACAGTGCATGGACTACCGACTGTATCCCGGCAAGGATAAAACTACGGCTCAGGCTCATGACGCCCTCACCGCTATAGATTTCACCATCGCCTGAATTACAGGCACTTAACACCAGCAAGGAGGCTTTCATACTTAGATTGGCAATTTCGTAATTGTACAAGTAATCGCTTTGCTTTTTGTCTGCCACATCGGTAAAAGCAAGAAAGGAATATTCCGGATTATCTTTCACAGGCGTGGCGTGCATGGCCAGGTGGTAGATTCCGCCCTGCTTTAACGCTTTTTTAAAATTGGCTTTTGTGGCAGAAATCCCAATATAGGTATCGCCTTTAAAAACCTTATAAATTGAATTAATTTCCTGTTTTGCATTTTTTAATTCACCAAACTGGTTGCGCGTGGCACTGGCTTTATTTGTATGATAATCAGGTGCAAAAGCATATACCATATCAGAATATTCCTTTGACAGATGTTGCCGTAAAAGCATATTTGCAGAATAAGCATAGGAAAACCTGTAATCATAAAGAAGGTAGGGGAGGCCCCCGTAATTAATTACCGAATCCTCTTTAAACTCCGAAATTAAAACATCAAAAGAGAGGTAGGCGATTTTTTCATCAGCAACAATAATAATGTCTTTACCCCTGGCTAAGTGAAGTGGTTCAATAAGTTGCTGGTAAAGCTGGTATAACTTAAATGTGTAATCATTATAATCCGACAGCTTTATACCCGCACTATTTGCCTGGTTTTCAGTAAGCCGGCAATACATAATTTTTTGTTCAAAAGTACTGTCAATGGCCTGTCTGGTATACTTTAGTTCCTTATTATCAATTACAAAGGTATAAAGCTGCCCATGCCCATTGTTTAAAGAATAAGTATACTCAACCAGTGTTTCATCAGGCAGCAGGTGTTCCTGAATTGCTGCTAAACCCGGCATGCTGTCCCTGGACAATAAAACAGAATAACCCGGAAAATCAACAGAGATGCTTTTCAGCAGCTTTTCATATTCTTTATTTTGATTAAATAATTCCGATTGCCAGCGCTTTATTTTTAATAGATCAGGATCCTGCTTCTCATATTCGTCATATATAAGTTTCTCTGTGGCTGCAATGTTTTGCTGAATTCCAATTTTAAATTTGCTTATGCTATTGGGCAGAACTTCTGTAAATGTTTCATTTCTTTTGATTTCATCTTCCAGTACCGCTGCTTTACCTGCTCTTGAAAATTGATAAGCTTTTTCAAGCATGCTTTTGTTTCCGGTAAGTTCATAGAGTTGAAGCGCCGTTTCAATACCCAGAAGGTAAACCGCTTTTTCATTTTTATTAATGTAAAACCTGCTCTCAAGTGAAATATAACCTTGTCTTAGGTTTTTAAGCGTATTCACAGCCAAATCCAGCGTTTCTACACATAAATTCACCATCCTTTTTTTTTGAATGCCGTCAGTTTGTGTAGGAATTAACAACGATAATGCGGTGGCTTTCTTTTTTAAACTTTGTAGCTGCTGTATTTCTGACAATATATTATCAGCTGCCGGATTTTTATAAATATCCTTACTATTAAAGTTTTTAGAATTAGCGATTAAGGCTTGCTGATAAAATTCCAATGCCTTCAGATAATTTTTCTGATCAAGATAATAATCGCCCAAAACGCTGAGCATGCCGGCAGTATACGGATGCTTGCTGCCAAATTTTTTATAGAAAGTGTGTAATGATTTATCATACAGCGCCAAACCTTCCTGATGATTGCCTGATTTTATTTTTAGCGTTCCATAATCTTTATAAACATAGGCAAGCTTATAATAATCGTCGCCACTTGTTTGAATACAAATATTAATACAATTCCGGTAGTACTTGTCTGCCTGATCAAAATCGTTTAAGGCCCGCAAACTATTTGCATAATTATTATATATTTCATCCAATCCACCAATATGATTTTTTTTCGTGATTTTTAAGCTTTTCAGAAAATATTCATTGGCCCTCAGGTAATCATTTTGTAAATAATAGATTATTCCAATATTGGTGTTGGCATTGACCAGGGAAATGTTCCGCTCTTGTGGTTTTTGTTCCTTTATGTTTTGATCAGCTATCGATTCAAACAGGTATTCCAGCGCTTTTTTATAATCGCCTTTATATTTGTAGCAATTGCCAAGATTATTGTAGATGGAAGGCAATTTATACCGCAGCGTTTCAATATGCTTTAAAGCCAGATTTTCGCCTGCCTGATAATACTTTATGGCCTTATCGTAATGGCCCAGAGATTTATTAATAATGCCCAGTTCATTATAAACGGCCACCAGGTTTTTAACCTTAATGGTTTCTTTTAGCTTTAGTATTGCCAGTAAGTGTTTTTCGGCCCGAATAAAATTGCCGCTATCCATTTCCGCACGGGCAAGCGTGAAATACTCCCTTGCATCCTGGGCAATTGCCGGCCCGGAAAATACAATAACCAACAAAAGCACCCATAAATAACTGCCTGACTGCCCCGTAAAACTCCCGGAATTTGACCCAGGCCGGCTTCGGCAGGGCAAAGGGGTTTTATAAAACCACTGCTTTAGTATAGCAGCATTTATTTTACTACAAAAGAGTAAAGAAATACCTGGCTCCTGCATGGTTATATTTTTTCAAAATCCTTATAAACGGGTGATGTAAAAATAAAACTTTTTA
>JARGGF010000803.1 GCA_029210905.1 Bacteroidales bacterium
GAAAGCGCAATTCATCAGATAAATAAACGCTATCAACATATTCAAACTTTCGATGCATGGCTTCAACTCCCATCCGCAGGTTGTGTTTTGAATTGAACTTTTTGTTCCAATAAAAATTAGCCGTATAGTCGTAGTTAATATAATGCTGACGCATAAAATCAATGGTAGATTTATTATCAGCCACTGAATCAAGTATGGTATGATTGGATATCCTTGAACCTGAAAGGCTTAACCTGGTGTAAGTATCTTCGTTAATAATATAAGTGTGGTTAAGTCCGGCAACAGCCATATCATTTTTAGAATAAACATCAAAATAACGATCATCATACAAACTTTCACGTAAATCAGTAGAATCTTTTTTACTGTTAATAAAGTCGATGCTATTTATTCCACCAAGACCAAAAATGTCAAAAATACCCATCGAATTGGTTGGAACATGTACCTTAAAAGTTAAATCGGTATATTTTGGAATTGCAGTTCCAGTCCCAAAATTAAAGCCCATGGCCGACATGGCCTCTAAAGTAGAATAACGGGCATTTACAAGATATGATGCCCTTGAATTTTTTGAAATAGGCCCTTCGGCACCAAATTCAAATCCATTAAAGCCTACCTGGCCAACAAATTCATGTTTTTCGTAATTCCCATTTCTCATTTTTAGATCAAAAACCCCGGACAAAGCATTTCCATATTCAGCCGGAAAAGCAGACGTGATAAAATCGGAGTTTGCCAATACATTATTATTCAGCATACTAACAGGACCACCAGTGGCACCTAATCCGCCAAAGTGGTTGGGATTGGGAATTTCAATCCCTTCAAGCCGCCACAAAAGACCGTTAGGTGAATTTCCCCTGATTACTATGTCATTAACTGCATCATTAGCCGTATTAACTCCGGCATAGTTCGCAGCCATGCGGCTAACATCATTTCGGACCCCTGCAAAGCGCTGACTTTCTTCAATCGTAAATGTTCGGGCACTGATGGTGGCCATTTCATTATTCACCCTGGTTTTATCTTTAGTGGCTTTTACAATAATCTCTTCAGTTTTGATTACTTTTTCTTCCATTTCGATGTTAAGCACCAGTTCTTTACCGGTGCTCAGGTTTAAATTGTTAAATGTTATTGGATGGTATCCCATAAAACTTATTTGTAGACTTACCCTTCCAGTTACAACATTATCAATTCTAAAATAACCTTCGTTATCGGTAATGGTGCCAATTTGAGGATTGCTATCTATTATTACAACAGTAGCTCCAGGTAGTGGCATTTGTGTTTGTTGATCAATAATCCTTCCTTTTATTGTTTGCGTAAAATATTGTGCATTAACTACTTGTGAATGTGGAATTAATACAACCAACATTACAATAATTTTTCGATTTAAAATAGCAAGAAAATTCCCCCATTCTGTTTTCTTTTTCAGTGTTTTTATCTCTTTCATTTTGATAGTATTTTTGGTTTTGTGTTTTTCGCTTTTAGAAACTATAACCTTTGACAATTAAACAAGGCAGATCCCCTACGTTTTATTTTGCAATACAAAAAAAAGAAGACTTTTACAGATGATAAAATAAGATTCGGTGAATACAGAAAATTAGAGGGTGAATGTGGAGAAGAATGAATAAGTCAAGGGCCTGGTGTGAGAAAAAGACAAAAAAAAGGAGAGACAGTTATGGTTTACATGTCTCTCCAGTTTATTATTTTAAGATAAATAATTACTTGAAATCTTTCAAAGATTCCATTAAACGCTGACGGGCTGTATGAATACGGCTTTTTACTGTTCCAATGTTCAGGTTTAGCTCATCGGCAATTTCGCGGTACTTAAAACCATCCACATACATAATAAAAGGAGCCTTAAGCTCTTCATTTAAGGTATCTACTGATTTGTTTATCTCATTTTGAGTATAATAAGATTCTGTTGATTCAAAACCTGCATCCAGGTCTTTTGCAATAGCAATTTTTTCACTTATAATATCCCTGCCTTTCGATTTTCTGCGGTAGTTATTGATGAAGATATTTTTCATTATGGTCATGGTCCACACCTTAAGATTTGAATAGTCCGAAAGTTTTTCGCGGTATGATATGGCTTTAAGATAAGTTTCCTGCACCAAATCAAGTGCTTCATCTCTATCGGATACCAGACTGTATGCAAATCGCTTAAGCCTGCTTTGATAACTAATTATCTGATGATTGAATTCGATTGCTGTCATAATTCGATATTTTAATTGTTTATATTTTTATTTTTTGTTTAACAAATATATGTATTTATTAAACATTAAACAAATTATTATTTAAAATATATCAAAATTATTGAAGCAATCTAAATAAGATTAAACACTTTAATAGCTGATTATCTTTATTTTAAAATTATTTTTCTTACGATAATTCCAAATAATAAACAAATAATATTGTTTAGTTTTAATCGGCATTTATTAAACATTATTGCATTATTTTTACCTAAAATATCTATTTAAAATGCCTGAAAATGGAAAATTTTTAAGCTCCTTAATATTATTCGATATTGAATATTGGTTGCCTGGAAAATTAAAAGGAGTGGGATTGAAACATTAATTAAGTGGGCCTAAGTTAAGCGATTTGAAGAAGCGAAAAAGCGCTTTACTTATCCGCCGGCGGACCGATTTTAGAAATTGTTGCAATTCAACTTGTAGATGGAAATAACGAAAATTGAATTGCTTACAATTTGTTAATCGATTGAGCGATTGTAAGTAGTTTTAATGATGTACTACAAAAATAATCACTCAACTTGGGTGGTAAAACTAATGAGGTGATAAATGGATTGGTAGTGGCATAGTATCAAGCATTAAATAACTGATGCAAATTTTTCCATAATAATGATTGATTACCATTTAACTGAAAGGTTAACCCATCAGTTAGGCATTAACATGCCACTGGTGTTTGTTCAAGCATAAAAGGCAGGTACAGCCCTATCGGATTTTTTGAACAATTGAAATAATATCAAAGGCATTTGTAACTTTAGTTACATTTTTAGGTAGATCAGTTTCAAGATTTTTATTCTGTTCCCCTGCCATAATTATTTTCTGAACTGGAAACATTTTCACCAAATCTTTAACATATGCTTTCATTGATACCCCTGAAAATGAAGAAATTGAAAA
>JARGGF010000804.1 GCA_029210905.1 Bacteroidales bacterium
ACTTTGGTTCTGTTGATGGTGATAGCCCGGCGGCAATGAGGTATACCGAAGCTCGACTGCAAAAAATTGCGGAAGATACTTTGGCTGATTTGGACAAAAATACCGTTGATTTTCAGCTCAACTTTGATGATACGCTTGAAGAGCCTACAGTATTGCCGACAAAAATACCTCTTTTACTTATTAACGGAGCATCAGGTATTGCTGTGGGAATGGCAACAAATATCCCTCCGCATAACTTAACCGAGGTAGTAAATGCTACTATTGCGGTAATTGACGATCCTGAAATATCTATTGACGATATCATTAAACATATAAATGCTCCCGATTTTCCAACAGGTGGTACCATCTATGGTTATCAGGGTGTACGGGATGCTTATCATACCGGAAGAGGAAGGGTTGTAATCCGTTCTAAAACCAATATTGAAGTTGAAAACGGACGCGAGAAAATTGTAGTTACTGAAATTCCATACCTGGTTAATAAGGCTGAATTAATTCAGAAAGTTGCTGATTTGGTAAACGATAAAAAAATTGATGGAATTAGCAATGCCAATGATGAGTCGGACAGAACTGGTATGCGCATCGTATTTGACATAAAAAGAGATGCCATTGCCAATATTGTATTAAATAAGTTATTTAAGTACACACAGTTACAATCATCTTTCAGCATAAATAATATTGCCCTGGTAAAAGGAAGGCCAAGATTGCTCAATATCAAGGAAATGCTGGAAACTTTTATTGAGCACCGGCACGAGGTAGTCAACCGCAGAACACAATTTGAGCTGGAACAGGCTGAGAAAAAAGCACATGTTCTGGAAGGTTTGATTATTGCCATTGATCATTTAGATGAAGTAATTGCATTAATCCGTGGTTCAAAGACTCCTGAAGAAGCAAAAAATGGCCTGATGGAGAAATTTAATCTGTCAGAAATTCAGGCCAGGGCCATTTTGGACATGCGCTTGCAAAAACTGACCGGTCTTGAGCGCGACAAGCTAAAACAAGACTATGAAGAACTAATGAAACTCATTGGTGAACTGAAAGCCATTCTTGCAGATAAAAATTTAAGAATGCAAATAGTTAAGGATGAGATGATTGAGGTTCGTGAGAAATATGGTGATGAACGAAGGACCCTGATAGAATATTCATCGGAAGAATTTAACCCTGAAGATTTTTATGCGGATGAAGATGTTGCCATTACTATTTCTAAATTAGGGTATATAAAAAGGACTGCGCTTTCAGAATATAAGATTCAGCACAGAGGTGGAACTGGCTCAAAAGGTGGAACAACCAGGGATGCAGATCATTTGGAGCACATGTATGTGGCTTCTATGCACAATACCATGCTGTTTTTTACTGAAAATGGCAAATGCTTCTGGCTGAAGGTTTATGAAATACCTGAAGGAAGCAGGACTTCTAAAGGCCGGGCTATCCAGAATTTACTTAATCTTGAACAAGGAGATACTGTAAAGGCATTTGTAAACGTTTCTACTATTACAGATGAAGAATACATTAATACACACAACATTATTTTGTGTACCAAAAAAGGAGTAGTTAAGAAAACATCTCTAAGCCAGTATTCAAGACCAAGGCAGAATGGTATTAATGCCATCACTATCAGGGAAGGGGATACTTTGCTGGAAGCCAGGCTATCGAATGGTTCTGACGAAATTGTTATTGCTGCGCGTTCGGGCAAGGCAATCCGGTTTAATGAAACTACAGTCAGGCCAATGGGAAGGACAGCTTCCGGGGTTAGGGGAATAAATATAGGTGAAAAAGATGAAGTTATTGGTATGGTTGTGATTCATGAGCCCGATGATACTATTTTGGTGGTTTCTGAAAATGGCTATGGTAAAAGAACATCAATTGACGATTATAGAATTACCAATCGTGGTGGCAAAGGCGTTAAAACCTTGAATATTACTAAAAAAACTGGTGATTTACTGGCAATCAAAAATGTTAGGGACGACAACGATATCATGATTATTAACAAATCAGGATTAACCATTAGGCTGGCAGTGAGTAATATTAGGATTTCAGGTCGTGCCACACAAGGTGTAAGATTAATAAATCTTAAGGGTAAAGATTCTATTGCATCGGTTGCAAAAGTTGAGATTTCTGGCTTAGATGAAAACGGTGAAACTGTGGAAAATGAGGAGTTTTTGGAAAGTGATGAATAGTCTAAATTTCGAACCTAAAACATGATTTAATTTATATTTTATAATTTATCAAAATAATTACCTTTGTATTTTTAGAATAGTAAACTTAAAAGACTTAAAATGAAAAGAATAGCCTTATTATTTGTATCTGTATTTGTGGGGGCTACCTTGCTGAGTGCACAGACCACGCAGACTGCAGAGAGCTTATTAAAAGCTAAGGACAAAAGTGATGCTGATATACAAAATGAAAAAAAGAATACCAAATCAGCTACCTGGGAGAAGAGGGGAGACCTGTTCCTTGACATCGCCCAGTTTAACACCAAAGGTTTGTATGTGAGCATGCCACAAAAAGGTATCAGTGGGGCAGAAATCCTTGTTGGAAAACCTGACAATATTACCAGTGATGGCGCTAACGAAGATTGGATTTATGAAAGAGTTACCCTGCATTTTGTTGATGGAAAACTTGATGGTTGGGATGAAACTAAACCTTTGGTTGAAGATGCTATGGATAAAGCCTACGAAGCTTATTTAAAGGCTGATGAATTGGATGATAAGGGTAAATTTAAAAACAAAATGGGCGTTAAGGTTAATTTGGCAACGCTGCGTGGACTTTTTACCAATAAAGGGGTAAAACTTTTTGGTGATAAAAAATATAAAGAAGCTGTTAATGAGCTTGATAAAGCTTTAAAATTGGCTGAATATCCAAAAACAGAATCTGATTCTGTTTTTAATACAGGTCTTGTTACTTATTATGCTGGTGTAATGTCCCAGAATGGTGGAGATCTTGAAAGCGCAAAAAAATATTATAATATTTGTATTGAAAAAGGTTATGAAGAAGCCAATCCTTATCAGGCACTTGCCAGTGTATACAAAGAGGAAGGAAAATCAGATAAAGAATTAGAAACTTTGCAAGCCGGATTTACTAAATATCCAAATTCAAAAGAAATTCTAATTGGATTTATCAATTAC
>JARGGF010000805.1 GCA_029210905.1 Bacteroidales bacterium
CTAAGATACTCATTATCAATTTAATAAACAAGACTATTTTTCTATTTATTATTGTAAACCGCTCAACTTAGGTATAACTAATTAAACAATAACTCACGGTACTTTGGCAAGGGCCATATTTCGTCGTCAACAATAAGCTCAAGTTTGTCAATACTATATCTGATTTTTTCGAGATATGGTTTCACATTTTGCTCATATGCGGTTGCCAATTTAGTAGCGTCTTCAATTTTATTTGCTACTTTTCTGGCTTCAATCATTTCGTTGACTTGTTTTTTAATTAAAGAAATATGCTCAGAAATTACTTTAATTAATTCAAGACGTTCTCCGGCAACTTTGCTAAAGTCTTTTGCATCAAAGAGTTCTTTTAAACCTTGTACGTTCTTTATTAATTCTGTTTGATATTTAACACAGGTAGGAACTATATGATTTATTGCTAAATCGCCAAGAACGCGAGCTTCAATCTGAATTTTTTTAGTATAATTTTCTATCCGGACTTCATATCTTGCCTCAATTTCTCTTTTTGAAAAAACATTGTTTCTTTCAAACAATTCAACTGTTTTTTCTTCAAGAAAAGCGGCAAATGAACTTACAGCTTCTTTTATATTTGTAAGTCCTCTTTTGGCTGCTTCTTCTTCCCATTCTTTGCTGTATCCGTTTCCTTCAAACCGTATTTTTTTAGAATCAACAATATACTGCCTTAAAATTTGAAAAATTGCTTCATCCCGTTTTAGACCTTTTTCAATTAAAGCTTCTACTTCTTTTTTAAATTCTTTCAGCTGATTGGCAACAATGGTATTTAATACAATCATTGGCGACGCACAATTCTCTGAGGAACCAACAGCTCTAAACTCGAATCTGTTTCCTGTAAATGCAAATGGCGAAGTTCTGTTTCTGTCAGTATTATCAAGCAGAATCTCGGGAATTTTACCAACATTTAGTTTTAAAGCGGTTTTTTCTTCTGGTGACATTTTACCATCAGGTACTGAAACTTCAAGTTCATCAAGCATTTGGGTAAGTTTTTTCCCGATAAATGCTGAAATTATTGCAGGAGGTGCCTCATTGGCTCCAAGTCTGTGCTGATTACCTGCAGACATGATGCTTGCCCTTAAAATGTCTGTGTTGTCATGAACAGCTTTCAAAGTATTTATTAGAAATGTCAAAAACTGCATATTTTTTTTAGGTGATTTACCGGGCGACAATAAATTAACACCTGTATTTGTAGCCATTGACCAGTTATTATGTTTTCCTGAACCATTTATCCCGGCAAATGGTTTTTCGTGGAATAAAACTCTAAGATTATGTCGAATGGCCACTTTTTGCATAATGTCCATCAATAATTGATTGTGATCAACTGCAAGATTCATTTCTTCGAAGATTGGGGCGCATTCAAATTGATTTGGAGCAACCTCATTGTGTCTGGTTTTTAAAGGAATTCCTAGTTTATGAGCTTCAATTTCCAAATCCATCATATATGAAGACACACGTGGCTTTATAGAGCCAAAATAATGATCGTCAAGTTGTTGATCTTTTGATGCACCATGCCCCATTAATGTTCTTTTGGTAAGACTTAAATCCGGACGCGCCTGATAAAGAGCATTATCAACCAAAAAATATTCTTGTTCCCAACCTAAGGTAGAGATAACTTTTGTAACATTTTTATCATAAAACTGACAAACATCAACAGCTGCCTTATCTAATTCATTAAGGGCTTTTAGCAGTGGGGTTTTATAATCAAGTGCTTCACCTGTATAAGATACAAAAACAGTTGGTACGCATAAAGTATTGCCTGTAACAAAGGCAGGAGAGGAGGGATCCCATGCTGTATAACCTCTTGCTTCAAATGTATTTCTGATACCCCCACTTGGAAAACTTGAAGCATCAGGTTCTTGCTGCGCAAGCAATTTTCCGTCAAAACTTTCAAAAGTTTCACCATTTGGAGTCATATCAAAGAATGCATCGTGTTTTTCTGCGGTGGCATCGGTTAAGGGATGGAACCAGTGAGTGTAATGGGTTGCTCCACGGCTTATTGCCCATTCTTTCATTCCTGCAGCTACTTGATCTGCTATCTTCCTGTCAATGCCAGTACCGTCCTCAACAGATTTTATAACGCTGTTAAAAGCTTCTTTCGAGAGGTATTTTTTCATTTTTGTCTGGTCAAAGACATTGATACCGAAATAGTCGGATGCCTTTACCGATGGATACTCAATTGGTAGTGCCTGTCTTTTAAAAATTTCTTTTAGTGCTTCAAATCTGATTGTTGCCATAATTACCAAATTAAAATTAGAATATGGCAGCAAAACTATAAAAAATATTTTAATGTCGATGATAAAACAGGGGTGATTTTTATAAAAAGTACATTATTTTGTTTAAACACCCTAAAATTAATATGTATTTGCGGGGAAAAATATTTTTTTCAATATAAAAAGGGTTAACTCTCAATTTTATTTAAAAAAGTCAAGATATTTACTTTTATCAGAACCATAAGCTTCAATTTTTCCTTTATCTAATTTATAAGTAGCTTGTTCACCTGAAATTTTTGAAAATAAGATGTCATATTCATTATTATTTTCATCTACCATGATAATTTTAGCAAGATTAGGATTTATTTCTGATACCAGATTTTCGTGACAAATGGGGCAAAAAAAGCCAACCATTTCACCATCTGTATAATTTATTAAATCATTTTTTTTGATTTTGTAATCGCCAAGTTCTTTTTCGAACAGCAAGAGGCCTTTTTGGTTGTTTTTAACATGTACAGAGAGCACTATTTTTGTTCCAATGTTAAGGTAGCTTCTACATTTGGGGCATAGATAATTGTTTTCCATTTGTTTTCTTTATTTAGGATCTGATAATATATTAATAATTACGATTAATATAAACTCATGAAATATAGAGAATATTTGCCAGAAAAGAAAATATATTACTTTAATTTTGTACTCACATCAATTCCTGTGTTCGATTTTGAAAAGTACAAAATATTAATTCATGCTATTAAAAATAGGCAGTCAGTTAGAAAAAAATATATTTTCTATTAATAAAGAGACTGATTTTAACCAATTGGCTATTGAAATATTTCATTTTCAATACGGGTATAATTTAGTTTACAAACAATACATT
>JARGGF010000806.1 GCA_029210905.1 Bacteroidales bacterium
TACATAAAAAATCCCTATCCGGGTATCAGAAGTTTTGACACCATCGAAAGCAGTTTGTTTTTCGGACGGGAGAAACACACCTACGAACTGTTAAAGGTGCTCACAAAATCACATTTTATTGTTATTTCGGGAGCTTCTGGAAGCGGTAAATCCTCACTGGTTAAGGCGGGGCTGATCCCTGAGTTAAAAAAAGTTTCTCAAAATTGGTCTTCAATTTCATTTCGGCCAGGAAACCAACCCCTTGCCAATATGTCGGATGCCCTGTTTGACCTTTTTCAAGAATACGGGGTTGATAATAAGCAAGTTGGTAACTTTAAGGATGTAGAGCGGATACTTAAAAAAGGAGAGGGGGAATTGCTTAATTTTTTTGATGAGATTGGATTTAACGACAGTTTGTTGATATATGTTGATCAATTCGAAGAGATTTTTCGCTACCGCGATGATGAATATATTTCGAGCTCCAAGGAAGATTCAGAGTACTTTGTCAATTTGTTGGTCGAACTGTCAAAGCAAAGAGGCCGCCCTGTTTTTGTTGTGTTGTCAATGCGTACTGATTTTTTAAGTGACTGTACAGAGTTTGCAGAACTCCCTGATATGATAAATGACGGTCATTATCTGATTCCTAAAATGACCCTTGAGGAAAAAGAAGAGGTGGTTCATGGACCAGCCAGGTATGCGGGTGCTGAAATATCAGAGGAACTCAGTGATTTGTTACGAAAACATATTCTTGAGTATGATATTAGTTTGCCAGTATTGCAGCATGCTTTAATGCGCACCTGGGAATACTGGTTAATTAATGCTGAGCAGGATCAGGCTGTTGATGTAGAACATTACAAGGCCATTGGAACAGTAACCGATGCACTTTCAGTGCATGCAGAACAAATCTACGGATCGCTACCTAACAAAGAATTAAAACTGGTTACCGAAAAACTTTTTAAATCGCTTACGCACCTGGGGGAAGATAACAGGGGCACACGCCGGCCTGCAAGACTCGATGAAATATGTAAGATAACCGGTGCGCATGAAGAAGACGTTATTGCTGTAATTGATGAGTTCAGGGCTGAGGGAAATAGTTTTTTAATGCCGGTACACACACAACGCTTAAATTCCTCCAGTATTATTGATATATCGCATGAAAGCATTATGCGTGTATGGATAAGACTGGTAGAATGGGTAAATGAAGAAACCGAATCAGCACAACTTTATTTAAGGCTTTCGAAATCTGCCGAATTATACCAGGAAGGAAAAACGGGTCTTCTTGTTAACCCTGATTTGCAGTTGGCATTAAAATGGCAACAGGAGAACAAGCCAAATGAAACCTGGGCTTTACGTTACGACCCTGCTTTTGAACGGACAATGGCTTATCTGGAATATAGCCGGAAGGAATTTGAAAAAGCTGCTGCTGCGCGGGAAGAAAGGCAAAAGCGAAACTTACGACGTACACGTTACATAGCTATATTTTTAGGGGCAGCTTCAATTATTTCAATTTCATTTTTAATCGTAGCTTTAAATCTGAAGATTAAAGCAGAAGCCAGTGAAAAAAAGGCCTTAAGCAGCGAAAAAATTGCTGTTGAGGAAAGTAAAGCTGCCGATGAGCAGAAAAAGGAAGCCATATCGCATAAAAAGATTGCAGAACAACAGCAAATGATTGCAAATGAAGAGCGGAGAATGGCTGAAGAACAAAAAGTATATGCCCTCTTGCAAAGAAAAGAAGCCATCTATCAAAAAAGTATTGCGTTGCAATCAAAAAATGAGGCGGTAATTGCAAAAAACAAAGCAGAGGAATTGCAGATTGAAGCAGAAAGACTTAGGGATAGTGCTCTTGTGCAAAAGAAAAGGGCTGAGGAACAGAAAATCCGTGCTGAATATTCCGAAGCACGTACTGATACCTTGAGAAGACTTGCTATTGCAAAATCACTATCTGTGCAGGCACTAAAAGTTTATCAAAACAACAAAAAGGCAAAAAACCTATCCAAAGAGCAGGCTGATTTACCTTTGATTCTAGCCTATCAGGCATATTATTTTAATAAAAAATATCATGGCAATGCATACGATCCGGATATTTATGCAGCTTTGTCTGAAGTAAGCAATTCTTCAGTAAATATACGTGGACAAAATATTCATACAGATGCAGTTAGGGATGTAGCTGTTTCGACTGACGGGAAATATTTTGTTTCTTGTAGTGATGATGGCTCGGTAAAAAAGTTTAATTTCTCTGATCCTGAAAATCCTGTTTCATATAGGATGCCAAAAAATGACGACCAGTATATTTTCAGGGCTGTGGCAATTGATCAAAAAGATGATCTGACAGTAGCAGGTACCTATGACGGTAAAATATTGGTCTGGTCGTCGCCCCAGAATTTTAAAACAATGTTATTAGGTCATAAATCGTCAGTAAATCAGCTGCTTGTACTTCAGAAAACCGGGATATTAATTTCAGTAAGCAATGATGGTTTTGTTCGTTCATGGAAACTAAACGATTTCCAGTCAAGTTCTAAAATTGTTTACCAATCATCTGAAAAACTAATTGCATGTGCCACAAATGCAAATGAAAGCAGGTTGGCAGTTGGTTCAGAAAATGGAACTGTCAGAATTTTTAATACCTCTGATTATTCAATGGTAGAAACATTTCAAAGTAAGGAAGGGAAAATATATTCCCTTGATTGGATTGAAAACGGCGATTTGTTAATCGGTTATGCGTCAGGAAAAATTGAAATGCGCAAAAAAGGGTCCATTAAGTCTATTTTTGCACACGTATCCGGGGTAAATGATATCCAATTTGACAACCAAAATAAAAGAATGCTTACGTGTGGTTATGATGGAAAGATTAAAATTTGGGATTATAATAATTTAGATGCCGAACCTGCCATTATTGACGGACACAATAACTGGGTCTATTGCCTGGCCCTGAGTGCTGATAACTCAATGGTGTTATCTGGTGGTGCAGATAAAGGCCTTCTGTTATCAAAAATAAATATTGAAGATTTAAAAACGACTATCCGCAAGAATGTTTCTGCGAATATGAGCTATAAAAACTGGCTAAACTATGTTGGTCAGGATATCGATTATTTTAAAAAATTACCAGACGAATAATTGTGAGTGATGATGATTAGA
>JARGGF010000807.1 GCA_029210905.1 Bacteroidales bacterium
ATAGTTATTTCTTCCGCTATAGTTACTATTATATTCAGTAAATCGTGATTCAAAATTTTTCCAGCTGAAGAAATAACTTTTTGCAAATAATTTTTTAAAATAGATGCTTAATTTTTTTAGCGCTTGTTCCTTCTTTCCTGAGGTATAGGTATTCTGTATTTTATTTAATTCAATATTCTTATTATCAAGAAGTTGTATAAGTTCTTCATCACTTAAAACATGATCATAAGGAACTTCCTTTATTTGTGCATTTATTGCTATAGGTGAATGGAAAAGCAAAAATAATATAAGAAATTTTAACATATTCTTTAAATTAAAATCCTATTTTTCAAGCAAGGTTTTTCGCTTACTTTTATTTGGTGTGGTCAGTGTTTTTTATGGTGCTGATTTGAAATGTTGATAAAAACAGATTGGGCAATTTTACCCAATCTGTTTTTAAAACAAACACAATTAATATCCAGGATTTTGTCCCATATCAAATATTGCCAATTCAGCTTGAGGAATTGGTAACAAAAGGTCTCTTGAATCGTATACAAAACCAGCTTCTGGTGATACGGCAAATGCGCCTAAAATTTCATCTGCTTTACCAAATCTGATTAAGTCAAATAAGCGATGGTTTTCAAAAGCTAATTCTACACGTCTTTCGTAAAGTAAGTTGTCGGGCGTAATTTCAGTTAAGTCAGCCAAACCTGCTCTTGATCTAATTTGATTAATGTAAAGTAAGGCTGCCCCATTAGTGGTTGAGCTTGCATTACCCAGTACGGCTTCGCAATACATAAGATAAACATCAGCTAAACGCAGCACAATCCATGGTCTTCCTGCAGCTTCAAGATTGTCAGTTTCCCAATATTTGCCACACTGCCAGTCGCCAGAATTTCCGGCATCTTCATTCCACATAAATAAAGTAGAAGTACGAAGGTCTACGCCATTACCACTATCAGTTAATCCTGCAGTATCAACGGCCATTAATAAATCATCAGTTGGCCAGTTTACTCCCCCCGATCTGCCCTTTGGAGAAAAAGCATAGGAAAAAGCCTCACTGTTAAGTGCATCACCGCTAAGGTACTGTACTGCAAAAATAGCTTCCGGATTGGAGTTGATGTCAGAATAAAAAACATCGTTGTAACTTGATGTAACCAATGCATAGTCAGGACTGTCAATTACTGCTTGTAATAAAGTTTGAGCATTTGTATAATCCTTCAAGGTCAAATAAACTTTTGCCAATAATGCTTGAGCAGCTCCTTTTGTAGCTCTTCCTTCAGCAACATTAGATCTTGTTTGAAGTAAATTAACTGCATTGGTTAAATCATTTACAATAAAGTTGTAAATATCTGTCTCACTTGCTCTAACCGAATATGATGCAGCCTCTTCAGGAGTAACAACTTTGTCAATTAATGGAACGCCACCATATAAACGTACTAAATTGAAATAAGTCAATGCACGCATGAAATAAATTTCACCAGTGAGTTGATCTTTGGTGGTAGCATCTTCAACCACATCCAGGTATTGAATCATGTTATTTGCCTGGTAAATTATGTTGTAAGAAATAGTCCAATAGCTCCCTACGGTTGCATTGGTAGGATCAACGTTCATATGTTCGAACTGTCCCCATTCACCTTCGCCTGTTCTAGTTCCTGCGTTGTCTGTTCGCATTTCGGTTAAAGCATATTCAAGGTTTGGGATACCACCATAAAAGTCATCGCCTGGAATGCCTTTGTAGGCGAAATAAATAGAAACGACTCCGGCATCCACTTCTGCTACGCTGGTATAAAAATCATCACCAGCTGCAATTTGAGACACAGGCGTCTCGTCCAGAAATTTTTCACAAGCGCTAAAAGAAAATGCACTTATAAATAATATGGTATAAAATATATATTTTTTCATTGTAAATATCTTTTTAAGATTAAAATTCCAGGTTTACACCAAAAGTGATGGTTTTTGCAATTGGAGCTGCACCCACCTGATAACCTGCTCTTAGTGGGTTTCCGTCATCTCCCCTAATTCCTTCAGGGTTAAAACTGGTATAGTCATCAGCCATAATAAATAGTAAGTTCGAAGCAGCTGCATAAACCCGGGCTTTAGTAAATCCAACCTTGCTAAGTAAGGTTTTTGGCAAAGTATATCCTAAATTTATGTTTCGCAAAGCAATATACGATGCATCCTGAATTCTTAAGTCGGTAAACGTCTTTAGCACTACTCTGTCAGCATCCGGGAAGAAATTTGGATCGCCAGCAGCTGTAATATAATCACTACCACTATTAAATTGATTTTCAATATATTCATCATCCATGTTTCGTATTTTTGCACCATGTGATCCCTGCAACATAAAGCTTAAATCAAAACCTTTGAAGGTCAGAGTATTAGTCAAACTCCAAATATGTTTAGGATAAGGTGAACCTAAAATTGCCTGATCATCTTCATCTATAATTCCATCGCCATTCAAGTCTTTCACATAAACGTCCTGAGCTGTTTGACCTGCTACTTTATAAGGGTTTTTCAGGTATTCAAGAGGAATGTCTTTTTCATATACGTATCCGTAATACGAAGAAATCGGATATCCTTCTTTCGCAATATATAAGGCAGGTCTTTTAGAATCTACATATGATAAGGTTCCATCTGCTCCCGCATAATCAATTAGCTCGTTTTTATTGTGCGAGTAATTTGCCGTTGCATTCCATGTTAAGTCTGAAATGTTTAAAATGTTGGCGGAAACTTCTAATTCAAACCCTGAATTTTTTACTTCACCAATATTAATAGTGGCTTCGTTGAACCCTGTAATTGAAAGCATAGGTTGGTTAAGTAATAGATCCTTACTTGTACGCTCGTAGTAATCTGCAGTTATATTTAACCGGTTATCAAATAATCCTATATCAATACCCGGGTTTATTTCAACTGATTGTTCCCATCCTAAGTTAGGATTAGCAATGTTAAAAGGGTTAAAACCTGTTGCCGGGGAACCATCAAATATTACAGTTACCGGACTTAAAAGAGACATATGAAGGTAGTCAGGAATCCTGTTATTACCGGTCACACCGTAGCTAAATCTTGCTTTTAAATTTGAAATAACCGGAACATTTTGCATAAAACCCTCTTCAGTAATTCTCCAAC
>JARGGF010000808.1 GCA_029210905.1 Bacteroidales bacterium
TTTGAAGTTTGTAAACTTGTCGCCCTTGTCGCTGCCCCTGACCTTTGAGAATATTTTATGTACCGTCGGAAACCTCGACTTAAAAATATTTCTGGCCTTGCGGTTGGTTTCATCTTTAGGACTGCGGTTGCGGGCAAAGAGTATTCTTAATACTTGGCGTTTCGTTTCTGAGCGATCCAGGTGCAGGCCTTCACGGGCAAATTCCTGCATGAGATATTCATAAAAGTTGCCATTAATGACTAATTTTATATAATTAGTAACATCCTCACCAGGATTGCCCCATTTATTGATAATCTCTAATGCCTGATCTGACAAGTTGCAGTACATATTTTACACTTTTTTGTAGCACAACATATTTTACACTTTTTTTACAATATTCAAATCGTTCTTTGACATAACTCGTAGTTTTCCATTAAAAACGTAATGGATGTCTATGAGATAAGGAAACAAGCTATCAATCGATATCAATCCGGTGAGAAAATAAGCCATATTGCAAGATCATTTGGCAAAACCCGGCAGTGGTTCTATTTTTGGCTAAAACGCTATAATTCATTTGATGGTAAGGGGCTTTGGTTTTTAGATCAGTCAAAAGCACCAAAACATAAACCTTTAAAGATTTGCTTTGATCATGAACAGCAAGTTATAGCAGCACGAAAGTCTTTGCAACGCCAAAGATATGCCCAAACAGGAGCTGTTGCTATTCAGTATGAGATGTATCATCAGGGGCTTACTCCTCCAGCAGTGTGGACGATAAATCGGATTCTTTCCAGGCATGGATTAAACAAAAAGCCTTCAGGTTTATACCGAAAGTCTGATAAAGATTATCCAAAACTATTTATACATACTCATCAGATGGATCTGATCGGTCCTCGATATATTAGAGGGGATGGTAGATACTATACGGTGAATCTTATTGACACCGAATGTCATAGTTGTTTTGTGGGTCCTGTTCGAACAAAATCTACTGCAGAAGTAGTTGAGGTTTTAGCTTCATTTTGGGCTATTCACGGGATTCCAGATGCTTTACAAATGGATAATGAGTTGGCTTTTAGAGGCAGTAATAGACATCCACGTAGCTTTGGAGCTATTGTTCGTTTAGCTTTAGCATTAAATGTTGCACCCGTATTTATTCCTATTGCAGAGCCATGGAGAAACGGAATGATTGAAAGATTTAATCATACAGTAGATAAGCGATTTCTGAAGGTTAAAATGTTTAACAACTTCGATCATCTTTGCCAAGAAGCTATCAAGTTTATTAATTTCCATAATGCTAATCATCGATATAGTTCTCAAGGACAAAGAACACCGAATGAAATGCGGGCAAGCTTGTCATCATTATTGCCTTATGATCACTCCATTGATTTGAGAAAGAAAATCCCAATGGAATCAGGGATAGTATATTACATAAGGTTTATTCGAGGTGATTCAATACTTAAACTGCATGCAGAATCATTTAAAGTGAAAGAAAGTCTTAGGTATTCCTACGTAGTTGCTGAGGCGAATATTAACACTCAAAGCCTGGTTATACGGCAGAATGATGAAATTGTCCAAACTATGCCATTTGTAATGCCAGTGGACTGGTAACTTGAATCTCAAAATGTCAAAGAACAAAGTAAAAGTGTAAAATATGTTATGCTATAAAACGTACTCTTAGGCGCCCCCTAGGGGGCTGGGCAAAAGCCCTTAAATCCTAACAGTCATGAAAAAGTGTAAAATATGTTGTGCTATATAACAATTGTCCATTTAATACATGAAGTTCAATTTCGGCCATGTTTAGCCAACTACCGTGCTTCGGGGTATAAATAAATTCAAACCTGTCCCATAACCTTTTTGCTTCTTGTGGCTCAAATGTTTCATAAAAAGCTGATGCAACATGGGTATTATAATTATCCATAACAAGGGTGATTTTCTCTGCTTCAGAATATTTTTTTTCTGCAACCATCTTTACAAATAAAGCCCATTCTTTTTTCGTTTTTAACTTTGTTATCTGTGTAAAGCGTTTCCCTGTTAATGGCTCGTTCGCTATAAACACATTCACAACACCGTTGCGGATATATTCATAATCGACCCTTTTTTCAAACCCTGGTTTTAAAGGCATATTTGAACGGGCCTCTTCTATTAGTTGTTTCGGCGATTCATCCATACATATTACAGGGAACCGGGGATCATAAGGCCTTTTATAAACATCTAATACTTGTTCCATGTGTGCTACGAATTCACTGTTTTTTTCCGGTGGGATTACCCATCCTTTTACTTTCCAAGGTTTAAGTTCGTTTTTTTTAGTACCTCTCTTACTGTCACATAAGAAATACTTTCAACATAATTTAACTCAACCATTTTGTCTGCCAATAATCGCAATGACCATTTTGACCGCCCTTTTGGAGGCTTGCTGCAACACAAGGTTACCAATTTTGCTTCTACATCACCATCAACTTTTTTGTCATAAACCCGGCTCGTTGGCCTCCTTTCAAGTACTGCTTCCATGCCCCCTTCAATGAACTTTTTCTTCACACGGTCTATAGTCCGCATCCCAATTTTTAGGAAATTGCATATTTGCTTATTTGTATTTTTATCAGAATATTCTCCCTCGTCACAATTCAGCAATATATAAGCTGCACGATAAGTTTGAGTTGAATGTGAACCTTTGCGTATTATTCCCATTAGTTCATCAACTTCTGATTTTGTCAGTTTAATTCGATAATGTACCATTTGCAGTTTTTTCTGCAAATATAATAAAAATTATTTAGTGCGTCATATTATACCTAACTTAACACTACATTTATTTATGGATATAGTTTTGAACGTAACTACACAAAAAAGGAACTTGCTGATTTAATTGTAATTAAACCTGTTAATAGTACCGGTAGTTTTTCATGTTATAATGAATGTAGCAAATTCTTTATGAAACAGGATACATTAATAAATATTTGTGGTGGTTACACATTTTATTTATAATTCCCTTGTTTGATTCTATTCGGGCCACCTTTACATAGTTATTTGTCACCTCTATTGAAGAGTGGTCTGCAGCTTCCATAACTTCTTTGGGCGATCGTCCATCTCGTAGCATTTGTATTATACCAGAATCACGTAACGAGTAAA
>JARGGF010000809.1 GCA_029210905.1 Bacteroidales bacterium
TGTGATTGATGTTGAAAATATCAACAAAAAGCATCTGCTACTTTTTACGGAAAATGGCATGGGGAATGGTATTCTTGATCACATAAAAGATGTAATATATGTGGATAAGAGTCAGTTTGACAAGTCAAAAACCACCGAAATAGTAGATGAAATTGAAATATTGAACAAGAAAATGGTTGATAAAAACAGAGAATATATTTTAATTGGCCCGGGCAGATGGGGGACGCGTGACCCCTGGATTGGCATACCTGTAAACTGGACCCAGATTTCGAATGCAAAGGTTATTGTTGAAACCAGTCTTGATGATTTTCCACTGGATGCATCAGCTGGATCTCATTTTTTCCATAATTTAACTTCTATGAATGTTGGATATTTTTCTGTGCAGCATCACTCTGATGATTGTTTTATTAATTGGGAATTACTTGATGATCAGAATCTTGTTGCGAAAACCCGCTATTTGCGGCACATACGTTTCAAAAAAAACCTGATTGTGAAGATGGATGGAAAAAAAAGGATATCTCTTATTGATTGGCAAAAGTAAATATTGAGATTACAACGCTGCCGAATATCATTTTAAATAAAGGCAAAAGAGCTACTTTTGCAAAATAGCTAAATGAAAGCAAGCGGATTGATACTATTGGAAATTGCTAAATTCTGTATTCTGAAAATAGTTTTCAAAATTTATCAAAAATCAGGTTACTTTATGGTTTAAGATCCGCACCCTAAAACATGGTATTAAAATTATTAAATTCTGTTAACATAGGAGAATGCGATTGGATGGGGCAGCATTTCCTAAAGCATAAACAAAGTTAGATTAATAATGGTATAAGGATAAAAATTTTCAAATGACAAAAACTTCTACAATTAACAATATTTCGGCAAGAAGATTTCAATTTGCTGAAACCTCATTTAATGTATTAATGCGAAAGCGCATTCATAAGATTCTGCTGATTTGTAGTAATTATGACTTTTATATGATTGAGGAAGATGGAAGAATAGATGAACAGATTTTTAATGAATATGTTTCACTAAACCTTCGCTATCCACCTCAATTTCTGCATGTTACAAGTGCTTCAGAAGCATTTAAAGAACTTAAAAATACAGAAATTGACCTGGTTATTGAAATGCTTAGCGTGGGCGATATGGAACCTTTTACCCTGGCCCGCAACATCAAAAGCCATTACCCCAAGATACCTCTGGTGGTATTGACCCCTTTTTCCCGCGAGGTGAGTATGATACTTGAAAAAGAAGATACCAGTGCTGTTGATTATGTTTTTTGCTGGCTGGGGAATGCCGATCTCTTAGTTGCAATTATTAAATTAATTGAGGATAAAATGAATGCGGCTTCAGATGTAAAACATGTAGGCTTGCAAACAATATTGCTGGTTGAAGATTCTGTAAGGTTTTATTCAAGTTATTTGCCCAATATCTATAAAATTATTTTAAAACAATCGCAAAAGTTTATGGCCGAAGGCCTTAATGAGCATCAGAAAATGTTGCGACTCAGAGGTCGGCCCAAAATACTTCTGGCCAGAAATTACGAAGAAGCCTCGAAACTTTATACAAGGTTCAAAAATAATTTGCTTGGCGTAATTTCTGATGTAAGCTATAAACGCCGAGGGAAGATGGACAAACAGGCAGGAATCCGTCTTATCCATAAAATAAAGGCCGATGATATGTACATGCCAATATTGCTTCAATCATCTGATATTTCGAATAAAGAGCTAGCCAAGGAATTAAAGGTCGGGTTTATTAATAAGAATTCGAAATCAATTTTAAAGCGCATCAGCGATTTTATTAATGAATATTTTGCTTTTGGCGATTTTGTTTTCCGTGATCCTGAAACTGGTAATGAAATTATGCGTGTTTCTGATCTAAAATCGCTACAAAAGCGCATATATGATGTGCCAGATGCCTCCTTTGAATATCATATTTCCCGAAATCATTTTTCTAAATGGTTGAATGCCAGGGCATTATTTCCAATAGCTGAACTGTTTAAAGAAGTGAACAAAGATGATTTCAAGGATTTGGAACATGCTCGTAATTTTTTGTACGAAGCAATTTCAAATTTCAGATTAAATAAAGGCAGGGGTGTAATTGCCAAATTTTATCGTGAGAAATATGATGAATATCTTAATTTTGCACGTGTGGGTGATGGATCCATTGGAGGAAAAGCCCGCGGATTAGCATTTTTAGATTCAATAATCAAAGCACATCCGGAATTGGATGAATTTGAAAATGTGGTAATATCTATTCCAAGAACCGTAGTTTTATCCACTGATATTTTCGATGAATTTATGGAAATCAACCAGCTGTACGAAATTGCCTATTCCGATGCTGAAGATGAAGAAATTTTAAGAGCATTTAATGTAGCCCGTATCCCCGAAGGGCTTAGAAAGGATTTATATTCTATAGTACTGGTTACCCGGAGCCCCATGGCAATCAGGTCTTCAAGCTTACTGGAAGACTCACATTATCAGCCATTTGCCGGAGTATATTCAACATATATGATTCCACATGTAGAAGATACCTATCAAATGGTGGAAATGATTGCAAATGCGATTAAAGAAGTATATGCTTCAGTTTATTACCGATCAAGTAAGGCCTATTTAACTGCTACAAGGCATGTGATTGATGAAGAAAAAATGAGTATTATTTTGCAGGAAGTTTGCGGGCAAAAACATGGGGAGTATTATTATCCTACCATTTCAGGAGTTGTACGTTCTATAAACTTCTATCCAATTGAACCGGAAAAGGCTTCTGATGGAGTGGCTCATGTTTGTTATGGCCTTGGAAAACAGATAGTTGAGGGTGGAAGAAGCTTGCGTTTTTCACCAAAACATCCAAAAAAAATATTGCAGCTTTCTGATACTAGCCTGGCATTGCGCGATACTCAAAAAACTTTTTTTGCCCTTGATTTAAATCCCGATAGTTTTAAGCCTTCAATTGACGATGCTGTAAATTTGGCAAACTTAAAAATTAGTGATGTTGAAAATGATCCTGCACTAACTTATGTGACCTCAGTATTCGATTATAATGATGGAACCCTCAAAGAAGGTACTCATTATAAGGGAAGAAAGGTGGTTACATTTGC
>JARGGF010000080.1 GCA_029210905.1 Bacteroidales bacterium
ACATGCTTTTACCAGTGCAGGAGCACATACCATTGAGTTGAAAATTATCAACGAAGGAGGTTGTACCTACAAAACAGAAAAAAGTATTGAAGTATTTCAAACCCCGGAAGCACCAGTTGTAACAATTGATGGAGCGACTGAATTTTGCCTGGGTGATAGTGTCTCCTTAACAGCGCCCACAGGCTTTAACAGCTATTTGTGGTCATCAGGGAACAATGAAGAAGATATAATGATTAAAACATCCGGAAATTATGCTGTAATTGTAACAGATGAAAACAATTGCAAAGCAAGTTCAGCAACAACTACCATTAATGTACATGAATTACCGCTTATCAGCTTTGTCGAAAGTAATGATTTTTGCAAATATGAGAGCCTTGATGCAGGCGCAGGCCATTCCGGTTATTTATGGAATGATGGTTCTGTAGAACAAACCTTGGAAATACTTGAAGCCGGGACTTATCATGTCACTGTAACTGATGAATTTGGCTGCGAAAATTACAAGGAATCAGTTGTTACCATAAAAGATGCGCCTTATGTAAACCTGGGTGCAGACACAGTGATTTGTGAAGGCGAAAGCCTGCAATTAAATGCAGGTAGTGAGGCTGTTAGCTATTTATGGAGTAATTATTCATCCGGCCAGACAATTACTGTCAGTGCCGAAGGAACCTATAGTGTTACTGTTACTGGCGAAAATGGATGTACTAATAATGATGAGATAGTAGTTACAGTAAATCCATTTCCTGATATTACTTCTGTTGATAAAGTATATCCAACAACCTGTTCAAGCATCGATGCCTCTTTTACAATTAATTCCAGCCAGGGCCTGCAGTTTTCAATTGACGGAGGAGAAAACTTCCAAACAACATCTACATTTTCAGGTTTAAGTGCCGGAAATTACCTGGTTCAGATTAGGGGTGATAATATTTGCCCTTCGGAAGAACTGGTAAACCTCTTACCGGAAGGATTTAGTTTGAACAAGCCTGATATTCAGGACTTAGAGCTTTGTTATGGAGAATCCGGCACATTTATAGCAACAGATGGAAATACAGAATGGTACAACTCAACCCTTGAATATCTGGCAACAAGCGCAACCTATACCCCGGCAGAAATAGAAGTTGGAATGTATACCTATTATGCTGCTATTGTGGATGGTAATTGTAAAAGCGAATTGGATGAAATAAGTTTCCAGATTAATGAATTACCGGTTGCCTATTTTGCCGAAGGCGATATTGTAGAAAAATGCCAACATGATACTATTATTGTAATGTTCCAGACTTTGGCCACTACTATTGAGTGGGTACCAGCAACTGGCTTAAGTTCTTCAGATATTTCCAATCCTGAGGTGTTTGTTACAGAAAATACAACTTATCTTGCAACTGCTATAAGTGATAAAGGCTGCACCAATAGTGATGAAATCACTGTTAATGTACTCCCTGCCCCTGACCAACCCTTAATTATTGGTAAATCAACAGCTTGCTTAAATGAACATATTATCTATTCTGCAACTTATGATAAAAGTGCCATATTAAACTGGGAAATAGCAGGTGGCGTTTTAAGCGAAATTAATTCCGATTCCATCGAAGTCCATTGGGATAATCTTTATTCTACAGGAAGTTTGTCCGTTTATTTAATTAATCCGAAAAATACTTGCAAATCATTGTATGAAACAATGTCTTTGACCAGCAGTGGAAAAGCAGCTGATAAAATGGATGTATACTTAAAAGGAGATTACCTACTTTATGTTTTGCCAGACGGTAAATGCCAGTGGTATTATGACAATAAAGCACTTGCAGGAAAAACTGAGAAATGGTTACAGGCAGACGTTATCAGAGCAGAAGATTATTTTTGTTTGGTAACAACAGATGAGGTTTGCCAGACTATTTCAAATCCTTATAGTTTTGAGCAAAGTAAGGGCTATACAAACAAACTTATTAGTGTAAACCCGAATCCTGTAAGAGAAAAGTTTTTTATCAATATCGCGGAATCAATTCTTGATAAGAAGGCCAGGTTTAGTATTACGAGTCTAACCGGAAAGTTGCTATTATTTGTGAATTTGGATAGTCCGTCTACTGAAAAATGGGTGGATGTGTCAAATTTAAAAGATGGAACATATATCTGGAAATATGAGACCAAAAATTTTATTAGTACTGGCCGCCTTGTTAAATCAAACTAAATATAAACCAATCATGAATAAATACTTTCAGAAAACAGCAAGTTTGATATTTATCATATGCATCTCAGTACTAGCCTTTGCCCAGAAGTTTTCAGAGCAACAAGAGAAAATTTTGAACGAAGAAGCTTTGAAAATTGCAAAAAGTTATAGCGATCTATTTCAATCAATTGCAAACATGGAAATTTCTGATGAGGAAAAGGTCTCAATGGTAAAAAGCTGGTATAATAATCGGAATGTTTCCTTGTTTAACAATATAAAAACAGAAGACAGCAGAGTTTTTATTCCTGTTGATGAATATATTCGAATTATAAGAGAAGATTATCCTGCGGGAATTATTATTAAAACAGAATTAATAGATACAACAAATATAAAACCCGGCCTTTTAAAAAAAGCGGGGGCAAAATTACATATTGCAGTTCCAATAAAAATAAGTATTACAGGCATATACAAAGGAAATCGGATCATAAAAAACAAACATAACATTTATCTTTTGTATAGCTTTGCAAAACAAGGCAAAACTGGCTTGGGTAATTTTAAGTTTGAAAAATTATTACTTCAAAATGACTTATTCCCACTTGAAGATTACTTGTATTACAATCTAGGTTTACTTGTAGGCGGTAATATAAGCATGCTTTCTGCTGATAACGAGATATTTACTATTAAATCTCCATCAGAACCCGCACCTCAGTTTGGTATTTCGTTTTATAAATCGTTTAGTAAATTCTTTGGAATTAGTACTGGATTAGTTTATAAGCAATTTCGCTATCAGCTCACCTGGAGTGATGGCCGAAATGTATTGATATCCTCAAGTGGTGATTACAAGATTGATGAAAATCAGCCACAATCAGGAGCTGATTTGAGTAACTATTTGTTTAAAGACAAGGATAATGACGATATGGTGCCATTCATTAGCACTAGCGGTATTAATGATTTACGAAAAATAAACCTTTTAGAAGTACCAGTTGCACTTGAAATAAAGAAAGACAAACCTGGGAGCTTTTCACTTTATCTTTTATTAGGTTTACAATTCACCTACAAATTATCCTCTAAAATAGCAGCTAACGGTTCATATACATTGCAAGGTTACTATCCCGACTATAATTTCACTTTACACGATTTACCCGATTACGGATATATTACTACAGATCTTGATAGTTCATATTCAGTAAAAAATAAAAGTTTTGGGATCTCGCCATATTTGGCGACAGGGATAAAAATACATGTCAGTAAAAACATAGGGCTCAACCTACAGCTTTTTGCTACAATGCCTCAAAAAGATTTATGGTTTGAATATAAAAACAATACAGGCATGCACAGTTTTGCCCCTGAATACGCGGTTGAAGACATTCTTAAAAATCAGCTTCATCTTGAAAATCCACCTGCAGCCAATCAATCATGGATTGGAGAGATAGAAACAAACGCGACCTTCAATTTTGGGATAGATTTTGGCATCTTTTACAAATTTTAAAAACCGGACTAATGAGAAAAATAATTACTTTACTAATTGTTATATCCTTTTGGATGAATACCTATGCCCAAAAAAAACAAATTCTAATAGCTAGTGACGGAAGCAACGCTACTTTTGATATCAGCCTGAAGAAACACGAAGATAAAAAGGTGGTTGTAGTGGCCAGTGTCAGCTGGGTAAATGAAGATTTACAGACAATTGAAAATGAAAACAGCCTTTTGGTTCTGAATAAATCAGGAATAACAATAAATGCAGATCAACCTGTTAATATTGAAGAATTTAAAGAAAATAACGAGGTTCGTTTTCATGATAAAACTGAGCTGCATTTAAGCTATGAAGGCAGTGAGATACAAAACCTTGATATAGAAATAATTCCATTATATAGTGCGCAGGAAATAGGTAAAACCGAAGATTTCCTGTTGTCGCATCCACAAAAACTGGTAAAAAGTTTTGCCAACCTTTCAGCACCACAAATTGTCATTACCAATCCCGAAAATAACAGTACAGACCGAGGCATGAAACATCTTGTTGAAAATGAAAAAATCACCTTGAAAGGTTATGTTACATCCAAATCTCCGCTTACAAAATTTACGGTAGCTGGAATACCTGTTTCCCTTTCAGAAAAAGGGGAATTTGAATACGAAATGACCATGGCAAAAAAAGGTGAAACCCGGGTATGGTTAGAGGCACAGGATACCAATAAAAATGCAAGCTCTCTAAAATTAACGCTGGACTACCGCCCACCATTAACCGAACAGGATTTGAGCGAAATTGATTATTATGCACTTATTATTGCTGTAGAACAATACAAAGATCAGATGATTGTTGATCTTGACTTCCCTATTGATGATGCTACTGCATTAGCAGAAATTCTTACACAAAAATATGATTTCCAATGGGATAAGATAACTTTATTAAAAGATGCCACAAATAAACAAATCGTAAAATCACTCGATTCGCTTTCTTCGGTTATTACAAATTTCGACAATCTACTAATTTTCTATGCCGGGCATGGTTACTGGGACGAGAAAACAGAAATAGGTTATTGGATTCCTTCTGATGCGGAATTTTCTGATAAATCTACCTGGTTCAGGAACAGCAGTTTAAGGGATCATATCAATAGTATAAAATCAAACCACACCCTGCTGATTGCCGATGCCTGTTTCAGTGGTGGAATATTTAAAACCAGGGGAGCTTTTGACAATGCCTCCTACGCGATTACAAAATTATACAACATGCCTAGCCGCAAGGCAATGACCTCTGGCACCTTAAAAGAAGTCCCTGACAAAAGTGTTTTTATAAAATACTTTCTGAAAAGACTGCAGGAAAACGATAAAACATTTATTTCAGCTGCTGAACTATTTAACAGTTTTCGCGAGGCAGTGCTGAACAACAGCCCCAATATTCCACAATATGGTATGATCCAAAACTCTGGCGATGAAGGAGGGGAGTTCATTTTTATTAAGAAGTAAAAGTTCTATTCAGGTCATAGAATATAAACAAGCAAACCAAAATATTTAAAAAAGAACAAGCCCAAAGTCAAAAAAAAGAATAATAAAATTTAAAAATCCATATTATGAAAAACCCTATTCAACTTTTCATCCTCTTATTATTCATCTTCTTTGCATCATGCACCAAGGATGATGAAAAAGAACCTTTGCTAAATAATGCTCTTATTGATGGTGTTTCATTTCAACCAAATTCAAGCCTGATTATTAAATATGGCAAACATTTGTTGCTTCAGTTTTCTGATGGGGAAAAATCTGTTGAAATAATTACAAATGATACAATTACTGGAAGTTACAGCATAACTTCAACATCGCTAAAAAAAGAGGGACCCCTTATAGCAAATATTAACTACCTGGCAGGATCAAATAGTTATTTAGGGCAGTCAGGCATTGTAGAAATAACAAAAAGTGAGAATTTAGTTTACTCGGGTTCATATAGTGCAAACCTGCAAAGTGGAGACGGCGCAAGTATTTCAATCTCCTCCGGAAATTTCAGCAACTTGCAAGCAAGCGCTCCTCCTTTACCTGTTATAAGCACAATATCAGATTTGTTGTTGAAAATAGCTGATACAATGATAATTTCAGGATTGAATTTTAGCCCTGTTCCATCCGAAAATAGTGTAAAATTTGGTGAAATAACTGCACCATTGTTCGAATCAGGAACCACCATAATGAAACTTCTTGTTCCACAAAATGCTTTATCAGGAGAAGTCACACTTACTGTTGCCACGCATAAAGTAGTCGTAGGGCAGTTTGTGTTAATCCCTACTATTGAATTTATAGATGTTGCAGGAGGCACCTATGAAAAAGGGTGGTATTCAACCGTTTCTACAACGGTTGGAGATTTTAAAATCGGAAAATACGAAGTAAAAAATTCAGAGTTTGTCGCTTTTCTGAATGACTATGGTAATGATGTTGTAAAAACAGGCGAGGGCAATGCTGGTGAAAAACTTTTTTACGAAAATAATATTGGCGGCATTATTAAAAGTGGCAATAGCTGGATCTGCTCAACAGGAAAAAGTAATTACCCTGCTGTTCAGATTACTTTTTTTGGGGCAAAAAAATTCGCTGAATGGTACGGTGCAAGGCTGATTACCGATGATGAATGGGAGTTTGCAGCACGTGGCGGTAACTTGTCAGAAGGTTTTAATTTTGCCGGCAGCAATTTACTGCACGAAGTAGGTTGGTATGGATATGGCGATGAGTTTGCCAACGCTGCAAACCCAAATAATAATATGTATGGAGGACAAGGAACTCATGAAGTTGGTCAGTTATTGCCCAATGAATTAGGAATTTACGACATGTCAGGCAATGTATATGAATGGGTTAACGATCCCAGCGCAACCGGCAACTATGAAAGGTTAAGGGGCGGAAGCTGGCGACTCGATAATGGCCATTGTTATGTTGGATTTTCATCAAATGAAAGTGAACCAAATGATGCTGATGAGGATAGGATTATGTCATACGGTTTTAGAATTGCTTTAGACTAAAAAAATAAGTTAACAATTTGTAATTTAAATAGATATGAGAATAATCTACGCACTCATTCTTATCTTTATTTGTTTGATTAATTTTTCATGCGAAAAAACGGAAGATAATGGAAACCGGCTTGAGCTTTTATCTGAGGATTTTTATAGTGATAATTTTGTCCCGGAGGATTTTGATTATGATACCTACATGGATTATTTTGATCAGCATGGTGAATTTCTGCAGGTGCCGGGACAAATATTGGTTTATACAATTAATGTCATTGCAAAAGACAATAATGGCAATCCCATGCAAAATGTATCCATTAACTTCTCCGCAGATGGCGGACATGTAGTACCTAATATTTTCAAGACCAGTGCCGATGGCAAAGCTTCTGCTACCTGGCAATTTGATGGATCATGGGGCGACTGGGGTGCTTTTTATCTTACCATTACAGCATTTGAGGCGAATGGAACCACTCATTTGACAGGTTCTCCTATTACAGTGGAAACTCATATTGTTCCGCCCCCAGGAGTAAAATAAGAAGGATCTTTTTCTTAATAAGTATTATCGGAATTTAGGCTATATTCATTAGTCTCTTAAACAAAAGAATGGATGGTAAAAATTACAGGCATAAACCATTTCAGGAAACATCATGAGCGTAGCGTTTCCTAAAAAAAGGGTGGCTAGAGGGTTGCGCATTTTTTTGTAGCTATTTCTAAGTGTTAGGTTCCAATTTTTAACAATGGAGTAAACCGAAAATCCAAAATAGAGTAGGTGTATTAATTAAACTATTCTTATGAAAAAAACAATTTATTTTCTTAGTGGTATTTTTTTAGCTTTTATAGGCCTATTGGCCTGTGATAAAGCTGATTCCAACCCAGTTGTTGAACTTAATAAAGCAAAGGTTACAATTGATGGTGTGGAGGTTACTGAATTTATACCTGTTTCGCAAGAAAATTCAATTGGCGGGTATACCATCCAGCTCACAGGTGGGACTTCGATTGTTTCACTTTTTACTAACAATAAAGAAGTTGGGGTTTACCCAATTTCTGGATTAAAAAATACTGGTGCCGAAAATTCTGCCTTGGCTACAATTAGTCTTTCTGGCAAGGTGGATAATGCAAATTCAGGAACTATTTCCATTACAACTATTGATGGAAATGGAATTACCGGAACCTTTTCTTTTGCAGCAAATAATATAATCATTGAAAATGGAAGTTTTACTAACATTGAAATTACAAATGGTGCTGTAATTCCCATTCCAGAGCCAGTTTCAAAAACAGTTACTGATGTTGAAGGGAATGTTTATAAAACAGTTGAAATCGGTACACAGGTTTGGATGGCTGAGAATTTAAAAACCAAAAAATATGCAAATGATGATGTTATTGGCACAACAAGTACTGTAAATATATCAACAGAGCTTTCTCCAAAATACCAATGGGCTTATAATGCAGATGAGAGCAAGGTAGAGGTGTATGGAAGATTGTATACATGGCATGCAGCAACTGATAGCCGTGGATTATGCCCAACAGGCTGGCATGTACCTTCTGAAGACGAATGGACAACATTAACAACATACCTTGGTGGTGATTATTCTGGAGTAAGTGGTGTTGGATTAAGAGAGGTTGGCACAAGTCATTGGACAACAGATATCTATACTGCAACAAATGAGACTGGTTTCACAGGACTACCTGCTGGAGATCGAAGTGGCAATGACGGAGTATTTTCGGGTATTGGTGAATGGACTGAATGGTGGAGTAGTACTGAGACTGTTCCTGAAGTAGATTTTGCTAAGTCACGTGAGTTGACAGATAGTGAAGATGGAATGAGCAGAGGCAATACTCATAAGTCAAACGGGATTTCAGTGCGTTGTATAAAGAATAATTAAATATTTAATTAGAATGGTCCAATAATGGAACAAGCCCAAAAAATTCAAAAAAAAATAATCAAATTTAAAAATCCATAATCATGAAAAACCCAATTCAAATTTTAATCCTTTTATCAATCATCACCTTTGCAGCATGCACTAAAGATGAACCGGATAATCCTTTAGCCAGCGATGATTTGGCAACCAACTACTTTACCATTGATGGGGCAACATTAAATGCCGGTGCTTTGCCACAGGCTTCAGCAGGGGCACCTGTTCTAAATTCTGTAGTAGTTCCTGGTTTTTTAACACCCGGAACTACTGTTCCCATGGCTTTTGATATTGATGCAGAAGTTACTTCTGTACTTATCTCGGTTATTGGCATTGACGGATATTACGAAGTCCCAGCTACTGCATTAAAATCCACCCAATCAACAAGTTCAATTTACCTGAAAATAAGCCAGAGTTTTAATACACCTGGTTTTGTGGCAACTATTGCCGTTAAAACATCAACCGGGGCTATCAGCGCACATGCCGATTTGGGCCTGGCGATGAACAGTTCTGGAAGCACTAATTATTTAAGCTACGATAATGCGGTTTCAGCTTTGCCTGCCAGCTATATTTCACATAATACAGGATGGGATTATTCAAATGTTTATTCAATGGCCTTAAATCTTTATACTTCTGGATTTACAGGGTTCACTTCTTTTGGGAATGGTAATTACACATTGTCTGGTATAGGAAACTTTCTCCGTTTTGGAATAAATTCAGATTTAAGTAACAAATTAGGAGTTGGTATGTATAATATTATCAATCAATCTTATACAGGCAATCAGGAAGCTGCATTTTTAGCAGGAGCTGAGTTCTATCTCAATTATAACGGTGATACCGATGAAATGGAAAAATGGTTAGCAATTAACAGTGGAGCAATTGCTGTTTTAAATAACAGCACGGAGTATGAAATTATATTTGATTTGATTGACGAAGAAGGAAAAGTTATTAATGGTTATTATAAAGGAAGTGTTGAGTATTTTGAATATGCTGAATAATTGAATCCGTTAAATGGCTTATTGTTAATGCTACAAAACGCTGGTGATGAGAGAGGATCGTTTATTTAAGAAGTGTGTATACATTTTATTGTGCTTTGTTCATTGCTGGATTTTTCAACAACTTGTCCTATCTTTTTTAAATAAGTGTAAGCATACATACGTGCTTGTCTACAAATAAATTAGATATTACGTACAACTCTTTATTAAACAATGAGTTACATAAAGAAAAGAAAACCTGAAACCATGCATCTTTTTCAAAATGGAAAGCCAAAGCATACCATTTTGGTAGGGTGTTTATAAAATGTTGTATTCGGCGATTTCACCATCAGGTTAATCAGTTTAAAAAAACCAACTGGACATTTAAAGCTTAGTACAACTGAAATTGAATTACGAGTGTGATCCTAAAAGTATTATAATACTAACAGATTACTCACTCCGTTGATGAGATCATTCGCTTTGTTCATTAAGTTATACCAAAACCTTTTTGACTCACTTTTTTGCCTAACCAAAACTCGAAAACCTGGAAAAACCAGACTTTGCCCAATTTGTTAAATTGGTGCCAAATAGAATTCAATTTTTTTCGTATTTTTGTCTTATAAATAGTAAAGTTAAAAGTTATGCAAACTACCTTAAGTTATATATACAACAAAGAAGGCCTGGCTGAATATGTTGTCATTCCTGTTGAATATTGGGAAAATCTTAAAGTTCTACTAAAATCCAAGCTAAATACTGAAACTGAGGAAGATAAGAATAATTTCAACCCACAGGATTATTTTGGGGTTATTTCTCATCTGAAATTGAATGTAGAAGATGAATTAAAAAATATGCGGAAAGAATGGAACAGAAGTATCTAATCGACACCAATATTTTAATATACTATCTGAATGGAGAAATTCCTGAAAACAAAATTAATGAGTTAAATGA